>CAMJWQ010000017.1 GCA_946409475.1 uncultured Lachnospiraceae bacterium | reverse complement strand
GTCTATTATAAAATGTATATAAAGGAGGTTATAGAAATGAAAACTGTTCAAATTTCTTTAAATTCCATTGATAAGGTAAAATCATTTGTGAATGAGATAACTAAGTTTGATTGTGATTTTGACTTGGTTTCAGGCCGATATGTGATCGATGCCAAATCTATAATGGGTATTTTTAGTTTAGACTTATCCAAACCAATTGATTTAAATATACATGCAGAAAGCAATGTCGACGAAATCATGTCCATATTGTCTCCATACTTAATCTGATATCACAAAAATCAAATCCAAAAGAATAAACTATGTTAGTGAAAAGTGTGAAGTACTTCACACTTTTTTATCTTATGGGAAATTTTTCCGTACTTCCCATAAGATAAAAAGCCTACTCCGCTATAACCAGCTCCTTCGATTCCAGCGCAATTCTAAGCATCTCATCTATTTTTTCTTCCAGCCTTACTTCCGACCGTTTAATCGCTTTCAAATTTGGTTTTGTTACAGGATGCCTGGCCACAAAAATGGTACAGCAATCTTCAAAGGGAAGAATTGATGTCTCATAGGTATTAATTTTTTCAGCAATATCTACTATTTCCTGTTTGTCGAATCCTATAACAGGTCTGTACACAGGCATGGTACATACTTCATTTGTAGCTGCCAGGCTTTGTAAAGTCTGGCTGGCCACCTGCCCGATGCTCTCTCCCGTAATTAAACCAAGACACTCTGTCTCCTTAGCTATCTGTTCGGCAATCCGCATCATATATCTTCTCATTATGATCGTCAGCTCTTCATGGGGGCACTTCTCATAAATATACAGCTGAATATCCGTAAAATTAATGATATGAAGATAAACAGGTCCTGCATACCCGGCTATCAGCCTGGCAAGCTCCACAACCTTTTGCCTGGCTCTCTCACTGGTATAGGGTGGGGCATGAAAATAGACGGCATCAATCTTAACACCCCGTTTGGCTATCATATAGCCGGCAACAGGACTGTCGATACCTCCCGACAATAATAACATGGCTTTACCGTTCGTACCGACGGGCATGCCTCCCGGTCCCTTTTCCGTTCTGGAATATACATATATTCTTTCCCTTATTTCCACCTGTAACAGCATTTGGGGATTATGCACATCCACCTTCATTTCCGTAAAAGCATCTAAAACAGCTTCTCCCAGCAAGCTGTTGATTTCCATGGAGTCCAGAGGATAATTTTTTCTGGCCCGCCTCGCGTTTACTTTAAAGGATATATTTTTATCCGCATATGCCTTATCCAAATAAGCAATGACATCCTCCTTTAATTGGTCAAATCCCTTATCTTCAAACACCACCACCGGACAAATGGCGGTGATTCCGAATACTTTTTTTAAACAGGAAATGACTTCATCATAATCAAAATCGGATAAAGCCTCCGCATAGATACGCCCCTGGGTTTTATAAGCCTTAAATTCACCCTCTGCCTTTTTCAGGGCATACTGAATCTGCCTGACCAAGGCATCCTCAAACAGATATCGATTTTTCCCTTTAATTCCTATTTCAGCATATTTAATTAAAAATATATTATATTCCATACATTAACCTTTCTATTTAGCCAAAGCACCTTTATTTACGCTTGAACCTTCGAAGCAAAGGCAGGATTTCCTTTAACACGGTGATGCCGTAATCTATCTCATCTTTTGTTGTTTCAAAGGAAAAGCTGAACCTCACGGTTGATTCCAGCAAATCCTTGTTAAGACCGATGGCCTTCAGGGTCCTGCTCACCTGAGGCTTCCTGGATGAACAGGCAGAGCCTGCCGATACATAAATGCCTCTTTCCTCCAGAGCGTGGAGAAGTACCTCGCTTCGAACATTTTCCACACTGACACTTACAATATGAGGTGCACTTCTATGGTCCGTATAACCGTTTATGCATATACCGTCTATTTCCATGATCCCCTTTATAAACTCCTGTTTCAGGTTATAAAGCAGGTCAAGCTTCTGTTCAAAATTATCATATATCTCTTTTACCGCCCGGCCGATACCTGCAATTCCCGGCACGTTTTCCGTCCCCGAACGTATTGCATTCTGCTGTCCGCCCCCAAAAATGACAGGAGCTACCTTTACCTTTTCATTGATATATAGAAAGCCGGTCCCCTTCGGCCCATGTATCTTATGACCGCTGACAGTAAGCAGGTCGATTCCTGCTCTTCCCGGATAAATCCGGTACTTTCCAAAGCCCTGAATGGCATCTACATGAAAAATAATATTTTTGTCAATTTTTTTAAGAAATCTTCCTATCTCATCAATAGGCTGTACGGCACCAATTTCATTATTGGTATGCATAATACTGACTAATATGGTATCCTCACAGACGGCATTTTTAAGCTCCTCCAAATCGATAAGACCATACTTATTGACAGGCAAATAGGTAATACGAAAGCCCTGCTCCTCCAGATAGGCCATAGAGCTGTTTACGGCCGGATGTTCAAAGCATGTGGTTATGATATGCATGCCCCTTCTTTTATTAGCCATTACCGAACCGATAACGGCCAGATTATCCCCTTCCGTTCCTCCCGATGTAAAAATAATTTCCTTTGCCTTTACCTTTAAATTTGATGCAATGATCTCTTTGGCTTCCTTTATATATTTTTCCGCAATCAGGCCTTTTGTATGTAAGGAGGATGGATTTCCATAATCCTCCGTCATAAGTTTACATACAATATTTTTTACGCCCTCATAGCATTTGGTTGTTGCGGAATTGTCAAAATAAACCTCCATTTTCACTCAGATCCTTTATTCGATATTTCAATTATTCCTCTCATTCCTGATTACCTCAGGATATGGCACCGTTTATTTACAAATTGTTTTCTATTGCTCCCTATGTCTCCAGCTGAAACATAATAACCGACAGCAGGGCTATTCCTGCCGTTTCCGTTCTAAGAATCCGTTTGCCAAGGGAAATGGGTTCCGCTCCATAAGCAACCGCCATATCTATTTCCTGCTTTTCAAAGCCACCCTCCGGCCCGATAAAAATCCCTACGGATTCTCCACCCTTGATACTCCGGATTATTTCTTTTGCTTTTTGCATATCGTTTTCGCATTCATAGGCTATGAGCTTTCGTGATAAATTCCTGCCAAAAGCCAATGCTTCTTCATATGCCATTACCTTTTTGATTTCGGGTATAACCGCACGTTTGGCCTGTTTGGCCGCACTTTCGGCTATCGCCTGCCAACGCCTTTGCTTTCCCTGCTCTTTCTTTTCATCCAGTTTAACTACTGTTCGTTTAGATGAAAAGGGGATGAAAGAAAAAACGCCCAGCTCTACCGCTTTTTGAATAATAAGCTCCATTTTATCGCCTTTAGGGAGTCCCTGGAACAAATAAACCTTAGAAAGAAGCTCCGTGTCCTGCTTTAAGGAGCTGATAACCCTTCCCCTGATTTCGCCATTGGTCATTTCCGCTATTTCACATGTGTACTTCATGGCATCCTCTTTACAGGTTACCTCTATTTTCTCCCCAATACCCATCCGCAATACATTCTTTATATGATTTACATCGGCTCCTGTTATTACAATGTCATCATTTAGAATCTGTGATTGTTTTATAAAAAACTGATACATAAATACTCCTGTATATAATGTAATTATTCCCCCGCATGGAAGAAACTAACATCCAGGGTCAGGAACACCTTCTATTTTCTGGCCGTTATGGAAACCCACTCACCCTGACAGGTGATTTCCATAATGGTAAACCCGGCAGTCATAATTGCTTTCTTTACCGTTTCTTCCTTCCCGTCAATAATCCCGGAGGTTATATAGATGCCTCCCTTTTTTAAATGCCGGTAAATGACAGGTGTAAGAGGCAGCAGCACCTCTGCCAGTATATTGGCAGCTGCCACATCATATTTCTCTAAGCCGATCCTGCTTTGTAATTTTTCATCATCTATGATATTACCTTTTAAAATTTCATAAGTATGAGCGGCTATTTGGTTTCGGTCCATATTCTCCCTTGCAGCAGTCACGGCACAGGGATCCAAATCTGTTAAAACCGCCTGCTCCGCTCCCAGCTTTAAAGCTGCCATAGACAATATACCGCTCCCACAGCCCACATCCAGCATAACTGTCCGTGAATTGACATATTTCCTTATCTGACGGATACAAAGCTGCGTGGTTTCATGCTTACCGGTTCCGAATGCCGTACCGGGATCCATGTAAATGACTAATTTATCTTTATCCTTAGGATCTAATTCTTCCCACGAAGGTATGATAACCATATCATCAATATAAAACTGTTTGAAAAATTCCTTCCAATTATTTATCCAATCCTTATCTTCCGTCTGCGACATGGTAATAGAACCCTCGCCGATGTCCATAAATTTTTTTAAGGTATCTAATTCCTTTTTCACATCCGACAGTATAGGCGCATTATCCTTATCGGTATCCAAATAAAAGCTGATATAGGCTGTTTCATCCAATCCATCCAAATCCGGCAGAATATCCACGAACATCTGCTTTTTTTCTTCCTCCGTTAAGGGAACGTTGTCCTCTATCTGTGCTCCCTCAATACCAATATCCACTAAGGTACTGATTATCATATCCTCGGCTGCTGCTACGGTCTTTATTTTATATTGATTCCACTTCATAATACACCTCTGTCTTTACCCAAAATGCCACAAATCAAACTTATCATATCACAGAAGTACCGGGGGGACAAGGTTTAAGATTATGAATGGCCTGGCTGAATAGTAACTATTATGGCATTCCATATCTTTTCATTTATGAACCGATATGGTATACTATCAAAAGTAAGTAGATTTTCGATAGTATATAATTATTATTTAATGAGGGGGATCAGCAGTTGGAAGCAAGTGTGGAATTTATAAAGGATACCGGCCGGGCCGTAAATAAAAAGGGGATTAGCAGCGGCGGATTAAAATTAATCGCCATTATTACCATGTTAATCGACCATATAGGTGCTGCCGTATTTGAAATGGCTCTGATACCCCAGTCCTATACAGGGGGAATTACTTCTGCCTATATCCTGTATACCAATATAGATTTAGCACTTCGGTTAATCGGCCGTATTGCCTTTCCTATCTTCTGCTTTTTAATCGTGGAAGGCTTTTATCATACCCGCAGTGTAAAAAGATACGCCCTCAGACTGGCAGTATTTGCCCTATTATCCGAAATACCCTTTGATCTGGCATTTCACCATCAGGTATTTTACTGGGGATACCAAAGTGTCTATATTACTTTACTGATTGGTTTACTGGTTATTACAGGAATGTCTTACTGCAGGGGCAAAAAGATTTGGCAAATACTAATACCGGCTGCCGGTATTGCTTTAGCCTTTCTGTTAAGAACCGATTATTACGGCTTCGGCGTATTATTAATTGTTTTCTTTTATGCATTCAGAGAAATGAAAATAGCAAGAATCCTCTCCTGTGCTTTGAATTTTATAGCATTGGGAGGTCTTGAGCCGGCGGCCCTCATATCCTTTATACCCATTCATTTTTACAACGGCAAAAAGGGGCCGGCCATTAATAAATATGTCTTTTATGCCTTTTATCCTGTTCATTTACTGATCTTATATCTGATTGCTTCCTACATTTTAAGATAGCTATGCGGGAAAACATGCGAATCAGAAAAACAAACACTATTTCCACGAAGGATTTTTCCGAAGGAAATAGTGTTTTTAAGCTTAATCTTCAAAGGTTTCTTTTAACTTATCCATAAATCCCTTTTTTTTATGCTTTTCCTGGGCTTCCTGTTTGGTTCTGTCCAAAGAATTTCCCGTCAAATCATCAAATCTTAACAGAAGCTCCCTGGCCTGGTCCGATAATTTATCCGGCACCTGCACTACCAAAGTCACATAGTGATCACCACGCAGCTGTTTGTTTCTTAGGGATGGTACTCCCTTTCCCTTAAGACGTACCTTGGTATCCGTCTGGGTACCCGGTTTTACCTGATATAATATATCTCCGTCAACGGTATTGATTTTCACTTCTCCGCCTAAGGCCGCCTGGGCAAAGGTTATGGGTGCCGTTGAGAAGATATTGGTATCCTGTCTTTGGAAAATGGGATGCCTCATCACTTCCACTTCCACTAATAAATCGCCTCTTGGACCTCCGTTGATTCCCGGTTCCCCTTTTTCACGGATTCGTATACTCTGGCCATTATCAATACCTGCCGGAATAGATATACTGATTTTTTTATTGTTATCCACATAACCGGAGCCGCTGCATTGCGGACATTTTTCCTTAACTACCTTACCTGTTCCATGACAATCGGGACAGGTCTGTACATTACGCACCGTACCAAAAAAGGATTGCTGAGTAAATACAACCTGCCCTTTACCGCCGCACTTAGAACAGGTTTGCGGTGATGTACCCGGCCTTGCTCCTGTTCCGTGGCATTTGCTGCAGGTATCCTTTAATAACAGCTCAATCTCTTTATCCACACCAAAAACAGCTTCCGTAAAGGTTATACGGACTCTGGTTCTGATATTACTTCCCTTCATCGGACCATTGCCGGAGGAACTTCTTCTGGTTCCGGTTCCGAATAAATCCCCGAATATATCTCCGAATATATCTCCCATATCTCCGGAAAAGTCGAATCCTCCGAAGCCGCCGGCTCCTCCGCTACCTTCAAATGCGGCATGACCGAATTGATCATATTGTCTTTTCTTATCCGGATCACTAAGTACCGCATAGGCTTCCGAAGCTTCCTTAAACCTTTTTTCCGCTTCCTTATCGCCGGGATTCATATCCGGATGGTATTGTTTCGCCAGTTTCCTATATGCCTTTTTTATGGTCGCATCATCAGCTCCCCGTTCAATACCTAAGACCTCATAATAATCTCTTTTTTCTGCCATTATGTTTCACCTTTCCTATGCAATATAAAAATCCAGGGACACAGCATAGGTTACTATGTCCCTTATTATTTCAGCCTTACCCTATATTACACTTCTTTGTAGTCACCGTCAACTACGTCATCTGCCTGATAGGTTTCACTGCCTCCGGCTGCTCCCATATCCGGTCCTGCTCCGCCGCTTCCCTGTGTTTGTTCATATACCTTGGCAAAGAGCTTCTGGGCACTTTCCATTAATTTTTCTTTAGCCGATTTTATTTCAGCAACCTGTGTTTCCGTCATTTCATCCGGATTCGATTTTTCTATTAATTCCTTTAAGGTTGCAAGATCTGCTTCCACTGCCGTTTTATCGTTAGCGTCAATCTTGTCACCCACATCCTGTAACGCTTTTTCCGTCTGGAATACCATGGCATCCGCATCATTTCTGGTATCAATAGCTTCTTTTCTCTTCTTATCCTGAGCTTCGAATTCGGATGCTTCTTTTACTGCCTTTTCGATATCCGAATCAGACATATTGGAGCCTGCCGTAATGGTGATATGCTGTTCTTTTCCTGTTCCCAAATCTTTTGCCGATACATTTACAATACCGTTTGCATCAATATCAAAGGTTACTTCAATTTGAGGAACGCCTCTTCTTGCGGGAGGGATTCCGTCCAACCGGAATTGGCCTAATGTTTTATTATCCTTGGCAAATTGTCTTTCACCCTGCACCACATGAATATCAACCGCTGTCTGGTTATCTGCTGCCGTTGAAAATATCTGGCTCTTTTTGGTAGGTATGGTAGTATTTCTTTCAATCAATCTGGTGGCTACTCCACCCATTGTTTCAATGGATAAAGACAAGGGTGTTACATCAAGAAGCAGTATTTCGCCTGCACCGGCATCCCCTGCCAATTTACCGCCTTGAATGGAAGCACCGATAGCAACGCATTCATCCGGATTTAAAGTTTTACTTGGTTCATGATTAGTCAGCTGCTTTACCTTATCCTGAACGGCAGGAATACGTGTTGAACCGCCTACCAGCAGCACTTTTCCAAGCTCGGATGCCGTAATACCCGCATCCTTCAATGCATTTTGAACAGGTACGGTTGTTCTTTCTACTAAATCATGGGTTAATTCGTCGAACCTGGCTCTGGTAAGGTTCATATCGAAATGTTTGGGTCCTTCGGCTGTTGCTGTTATAAAGGGTAAGTTAATATTGGTTGTTACTGCTGAAGACAATTCTTTTTTTGCCTTTTCCGCAGCTTCCTTTAATCTTTGTAATGCCATTTTATCTGCGGATAAATCAATGCCTTCTGTCTTTTTAAATTCTGCTATCATATAATCCGTGATCTTCTGGTCGAAATCATCACCGCCCAATCTGTTGTCTCCACTGGTTGCCAGAACTTCGATTACACCGTCACCGATTTCAATAATAGAAACATCGAAGGTACCGCCGCCCAGGTCGTATACCATTATTTTTTGTTCTTTTTCATTATCAAGTCCGTATGCAAGAGCTGCTGCCGTAGGTTCATTAATAATACGCTTTACATCCAAGCCCGCAATTTTACCTGCATCCTTCGTTGCCTGCCTTTGTGCATCATTAAAATATGCGGGTACGGTAATAACGGCTTCCGTTACCTTTTCTCCCAAGTAATTTTCCGCATCCGCCTTTAATTTCTGCAAAATCATCGCTGAAATCTCCTGAGGCGAATATTTCTTATTATCAATTGCCACACGATAATCCGTACCCATATGTCTCTTAATGGAAGAAATCGTCTTATCTGCATTTGTTACAGCCTGACGCTTTGCCGGTTCTCCGACTAATCTTTCTCCTGTTTTTGTAAAAGCCACGATAGAAGGCGTTGTTCTGGAACCTTCCGTATTTGCTATAACAACAGGCTTACCGCCTTCCATAACTGCTACACAAGAGTTTGTTGTACCTAAGTCAATTCCTATAATCTTACTCATAATGAAACCTCCATTTTCTTTATACTATATTATTATCCTGTTTAATTTGCTACTTTAACCATACTGTGTCTGATTACGCTATCATGATAGCGGTATCCCTTTTGAAACTCTTCAATAATAACATTTTCACCAAATTCCTCATCTTCTATGTGCATCACCGCATTATGAAGCTCCGGATTAAATTCCGTATTTACGGCTTCTATGGGTGTAACTCCGATTTCCTCCAGGCAGCTTATGAACTGCTTATAAACTTTTTCCATTCCGCTGACAAAAGGATTTTGTAAATCATCTTCCGTAATACCCGAAAAACCTCTTTCAAAATTATCAACAACAGGAAGTATTTTTTCTACAATACTTTTAGCTCCTATTTCATACATGGCTGACTTCTCTTTCTCCGTTCTCTTCCTGAAATTATCAAACTCAGCCATTTGTCTTTTCACAACATCCTGAAGTTCCTCTATCTTAATATCTTTAGGATCTTTTTCTTCCTTTTTACTTTTATCGCTGCCCTTATCTGCACTATCATCGGGCTGCTCAGCATCCGAAGCCTCATCAGATTCTTTTTCATTTTCTTCGATTTCCGTTTTTTCCGCTTCGGTATCTTCTTTCATCATTCCTTCTCTCACAGCCTCTTTCGCTGCCTCTTTTTGTTTTATTTCCTCTTCCCTTTTCAGCTCTTTATCCGCCACTTATATACCACCTTTCTAAGTCTTCTTATAAATTGCATCCAATTGCATCATTAAATTTTTCAAGGTTCCGATTACTTTATCATAATCCATTCTCTTGGGTCCAATAATTCCTATTGTTCCCTGGACACCTTCTTCCAATTCATAAGTAGCTGTCACCACACTGCAATCCTTCATAGTTTGTACAGGCGTTTCATTACCGATATATACCTGAATTCCATTCTTATTATCTGACAGGGTCTTCTGAACCAGGCCGACCAGCTGCTGTTTTTCTTCGAAAGTACTGATTAACTCACTGGCTTTTTCACTATTGCTTAATTCGGGATACTTAAAAATATTTGTTGCTCCGCTGGTATATATCTCTAAATCATCATCCATATGAATCGCTTCTGCCACGCCATCTAAAACATCATTGATAATACAACTGTGTATGCCTGCCTGATCTTTAATTTTAGTTATCAGACCAAGATTTATTTCATCTAAGGTCAATCCGTTAAGATTTGTATTTAATAATATATTCAGCTTAAGCAGTGTTTCATTGTCTAATTCATCTTTTACTTCAATAATTTTATTTTTTATTATATTACCTTCCACCACAATAACAGCCACAATCTGCGATTCGTCTACCTGAGATAATTGTATGAATTTTAACTTGTTATGGTGATACTGCGGTGCGGTAATCATGGTTGCATAGTTCGTATTTACCGCTAATATTTTAACTACCTGTTTAAGCAGCTGTTCTATTTTGTCTTCCCTGTCTATCATGAGTTCTTTCATTTCTTCAACCTGACGGTCTTTTGCTTTCATCATCTCGTCTACATACAGACGGTAACCCTTATCCGTAGGAATTCTTCCGGCAGAGGTATGAGGCTGAACAATGTATCCTAATTCTTCCAAATCAGACATTTCGTTACGGATTGTTGCTGAGCTTAAATTTAATTCAGATAATTTCGATATGGTTCTGGATCCTACAGGCTCACCGGACTCCAGATAATTCTGAATGATCGCATTTAGAATTTTCATTTTTCTGTCATCGATTTCCACTGAACCACATCCTCCCCTCTCCTGCTATCTTTTTCTTTTGTTAGCACTCAATCGAGAGGAGTGCTAACTTCTATGTACCTAATTTAGCACTATGTATTTCGTTTGTCAAGTATGAACAGATAATTTTTTACATAATTAAATCCCCGGAGGTGGAAGCTCCGGGGATTTAATTTGTATATACTAAACTAAGGGGATTTAGATAAAGGCTTATTGATTGACACTGGATGCGAAATCAGGATAAGCAGATGTTCCATGCTCATGAACATCAAGTCCGTCTTCCTCTTCCCTTGCATCTACGCGTAATCCTACTGTTTTATTAATTACCGTAAATATAATGGCTGCTACAATTAATACATAAACAGCTACCGCTGCAACGCCGATTACTTGCGTAACAAAGGATACATCTGTTCCAAATACACCTGTTAATAATGTTCCTAATGCACCGCAGGCGCCATGTACACCGATTGCTCCGACGGGATCGTCGATTTTTAGTACTTTATCAATAAATTCAATTGCCAGAACGACAAAGATACCTGCAATTAAACCAATTATAATAGCTTCCCAATTAGATACCGCATCACAGCCTGCCGTAATTGCCACCAAACCTGCTAAGGATCCGTTTAGTGTCATGGATATATCCGGTTTTCCATACTTGGCCCAGGTAAAGATCAGGGTCGCAAGGGTAGCTGCCGCAGCTGCCAGGTTTGTTGTCATGGCAATATCACCAAGATTGGTAGCCGCTGATACCGTTGAACCACAGTTAAATCCAAACCAGCCAAACCAAAGAATAAATACACCTAAAGCTCCCATGGGAAGATTATGTCCGGGAATGGCCGTCGGTTTTCCGTCTTTTCCGTATTTACCGATTCTGGGACCTAATATTTTAGCACCGACCAGAGCACACAGACCACCAACCATATGAACTGCTGTGGAACCGGCAAAATCATGGAAGCCCAAGCTGCTTAACCAGCCGCCGCCCCAAATCCAATGACCGGTAATGGGGTATACAAAAACACTGATGCAGGCACTATATATTAAATAAGAAATAAATTTTGTTCTTTCAGCCATGGCTCCGGATACAATCGTTGCCGCTGTGGCACAGAACACCGTGTGGAAAATAATAAACACCCCGATGGGCAATCCGTTAAATATACCGTCCGCATCAGCTAAAACTGTCGGATCAAAGAAACCGGCGGAACCAAAAAATCCTCCTACCGAGGGTCCGAACATTAATGAAAATCCAATCATAAAGAAAAATAAACTGCCGATAACAAAGTCCATTAAGTTCTTCATTATGATATTACCGGCATTTTTAGATCTGGTGAAGCCTGCTTCTACCATAGCAAATCCTGCCTGCATAAAATATACCAGAACGGCACCAAGCATTGTCCAGACTATATCCAATAACAATTTTAATTCTTCTACTTGCATACTTTTTCCTCCTCTAAAAAAAGAGATAATTATCTTAGAATTTTTTCTAAAACAATTATCTCCATTGATAATTTTTTAAACCATAAATGTTTCTTGATTCATATACTATAAATTTTTTCATAATCGTATGCCTTCTTATAAAGCGTCTGTTCCTCTCTCCCCCGTACGAATTCTAACTACGTCTTCCACATCATAAACAAATATTTTTCCGTCTCCGTAATTTCCCGTATTAATTTCCTTAACCACTCTGTCGATTACGGTTTCCGCTTTATCTACCGCTACAACTGTTTCAACCTTTATCTTCGGTAACAGGTTAACGTTATATTCGTTTCCTCTGTACATCTGTTTGTAACCTTTTTGCTGTCCATAACCCATAATGTTTGCAATGTTTAACCCACTTACACCACATTCATCTAAAACTACCTTAAGCTGTTCCAGTTTTTCCGGCTTAATAATGATTTCCAACTTTTTCATATGCACCCTCCTTGTTTAATAATATATGAAATAAATAAAACGAGAACGTCTAACCCAAACGTCCTCGTTTTCATAAGTTTATTATACACATTATAGAATTTTTGTCAAATACTAATTTATAATTTTTTTATATTTTTTCTTCAAATTTTAGATATTGCTCTGCTGTCCATCTTTGCTATTGTATTTTAAATGTCGCATTTTAATTCATACATTTCCATAACTTTATGATTAAGGCTTACTTCCTTTTTATATTGAAACCCCAACTTAGCACAAAGTTTTTTTGAAGGTATATTTTGTATATGTGTAAACAAATGAAGGGACTTACATTCTAATTCTGCCCTGGCATAATCTAAAATAGCACGGCATACCTCAAAAGCATATCCTTTTCTTCTACTGTCCGCGCCAATTAAATACCCCAGCTCCAAATCTTTAAAGTCTTCTCTAAATTCCAGCCCTGCCCTTCCAATTAATTTATCAGTCCGTTTATCAAAAACAAGCCACATCCCATAGTCATAAAATAAATATTGATTCTCAATATAAGCCTTTATAAATGCCGCTTCCTGCTCTTTATCCTTATATAGGTCCTCCGTAAATTCAGTAATGACAGGATCCCGGTACAGCTCATATAGATCATTCAGATCATTTAGTGTCATTTCCCTTATATAGCACCTTTCTGTTTCTAAAATAGTTAAGGGTAATCCTAATTCTCTTGCCCATATTTTATTAAAAAAACTAAAATCAGCTTCCGGAAAACCCTCCAGAACGTAATGGGCATTCTTAATCTTTTCCCGGTTTTCATTTACTGCTTCAAAGCCCGCTACCGCAAAGCCTGCTTTTTTTGCAGTTAAAATGGATGTATCATCATCCATGATTACCAGACATTCTTCTTTTGTAATTTCCCATTCCATAAGAATTTCCTTAAATACCGTTAGCTTCCCCTTATTTTCCGTATGGCACGTATGGACGGCCTGCAAGCCTTGTTCTTTAAGATGGGCAATAAAAAGAGTTCTGCCGGCAAGTAATTTTTTATCATTTTTTCCTGCAGTGGACTGGTGAATATTTACATCAATAATGATGCCTTTGAGCATGGTTCTATGCCTCCCGGTTATTGTTCCGTAATAAATTCGGTTTGCCAGAAAAATTAACTCTATTATTGTAATCCTATGAAAAGAAAAAGACAATAGATACGGCCGCACAGTTCCGGACAGTCACTTTTTTCAGCCGGAAATACGAATGCTGCTTTACCTTTTACATATAATTATGTAAAATGAATTAATGTATCCTCCGCAATTGACCGGACCGATACAGGACTACATTGAATTTTGATGAATTCAGCCACCCGCTATTCACCAAAATTTACCCAGCACAGTACTAAAAATAAGGAAAGAGGACAAGATTATGAATGATAACCCCATCGTAACAATGGAAATGGAAGACGGTAAGATTATGAAGGCCGAGTTATATCCGTCTGTCGCACCAAATACAGTAACGAATTTTATCAGCTTAATAAGGAAGGGCTTCTATGATGGTTTGATTTTCCACCGTGTTATTAAAAATTTTATGATTCAGGGCGGATGCCCTGATGGTAACGGTATGGGAGGCCCGGGCTACTCTATCAAGGGTGAATTTTCTCAAAATGGTTTTCAAAATGACTTAATGCATGAACCGGGTGTTCTATCCATGGCAAGATCCATGCAGCCAGATTCGGCAGGCTCACAATTTTTTATTATGCATAAAAATTCTCCCCATTTGGACGGCTCCTATGCCGCCTTTGGAAAAATCACGGAAGGTATGGAGCTTGTTGACAGTATTGCATGTGTGGAAACCAATTATGCCGACCATCCGCTAAAGGAACAAAAAATAAAAAAAATGACGGTAGAAACACAGGGGAAGGAATATGGAGAGCCTGTAAAATGTTAAATTAAGTAAATCAAAGTATATTAATATGGTAATATGTCAATCCGTATCGAATTTTGGCTGTTCACAAATTGTTCATTTATAATTTAAAAAACTTTCATTAACATAACATTATTTCTTCATTTCTATTGCATACAATAGGATTATCAAAAGAAAGCAAAAAATAAATTAAAATGCCTTTTACGAATAGTAACATTACTATATTAAATAAACTTTTTCATAATAAATGCCAAGTGACCCGGTTGCTTGGCATCCTCCCTTTTCAGAATCATTTTTTGATAAGCACGTAATTGCAGGATGGCAAAATCTCATACTGCATTGCGTGTTTATTTTTTTCATAAATTAATTCCTGCATTAATAGAAATTAAATATATCTTTGTAAAGAGCTCCGTATTAAGTGAGTTTTTATTAAATCCAAAAATCAAGGAGGTAACATTTGGATTCCCTTACTCATTATGTGGTTTCTATTAATGAAGCTTTGAACCATTTTATATGGGGACCTGTCATGTTGGTTTTTTTCCTGTCGGCAGGCCTCATGTTTACTATCCGTTCCGGATGGTTTCAAATAAGGCATATCCGGCTATGGATAAAATCCACTTTACTTGCCTGCTTTAAAGATAAGAAGGTAATAAAGACCAATGATAAGAATGCCATATCCCAATTTCAATCCTTATGTACGGCTCTGGCTTCCACCATTGGTACCGGTAACATAGCAGGAGTCGCCACCGCCATTGCATCGGGTGGTCCCGGTTCCGTCTTTTGGATGTGGCTTTCCGCTTTTTTTGGGATGATGACGAATTTTGCAGAAAATACTCTGGGAATTAAATACAGATATAAAAATAAAAAGGGAGAATGGTGCGGCGGTGCCATGTATTACATAGAACGCGGCCTTCATTGCAAATGGCTGGCAGTTTTATTTGCTGTTTTTTGTGTTCTGGGTTCTCTGGGTATGGGAAATATGGCACAGGCCAATTCCATAGCAGTAGGCCTAAAGGCATCTTTTCACATTCCTCCTATAATAACCGCCGCTTTTTTAATGATTTTCATATCTTTGGTTATCGTTGGGGGCATTAAGAGAATAGCCGGTGTCACGGATAAGCTGGTGCCTTTCATGGCACTTTGTTATATAACCGGGGGAATTATTATCCTTTTACTCCATTATAAACAAATACCAGGCATCTTTTCTTTAATATTGAAGGAGGCCTTCCGGCTGCGTGCAATGGGAGGCGGTTTTTTAGGCTACGGTATTGCCACAGCCATGAAATATGGAATTTCCCGGGGTGTATTTTCTAATGAAGCAGGACTGGGTTCCTCCGTCTTCGCTCACTCCTCTTCCGATGTAAAAGAGCCCGTCGTGCAGGGTATGTGGGGAATCTTTGTGGTGTTTGTGGATACTATGATCATATGTACCGTTACGGCCCTTGTTATTCTCACCTCCGGCGTATATGATATGTCCGTATATTTGGAAAATATGAAAAACGGCATACAAAATATAAGTGCAACCGCTCTTACCAGTGCGGCTTTTTCTTCCGTTTTTCCTTTCGGTGATAAATTTGTGTCAATAGCCGTTTTATTATTTGCTTTTTCTACCTTAATTACCTGGTCCTTTTTCGGACAGAAGGCTGTTACCTACCTATTCGGAGAAGGCGCTGTTTTTCCCTATCAATTACTTTTTATCGTGATGATTTTATTAGGCTGTGTTACCTCCTTGGATTTAGTTTGGAGTATTGCCGATACTTTAAATGGTTTTATGGCTATTCCCAATTTAATCGCCATTACCTTTTTATCAGGTGAGGTTATTACTATGTTGAAGGAATATCTAAAGAAAAGATAGGGCCTGCCGAATCCAAACCTGCATTTCATTCATACCTCTGTTTGCCCATGCATAGTAAGGAATCCATTTTATTACTTTCCTGCGCACTTTACCGGCAGGGCCGCTTTTTTGGTATAGTGCGGTTCTATCTTCCGTACCAGGTTCTCTCATATAGCCATCCGCTTCGATTATCACTGCTCCTCCTAATACCTCCTCATGAAACCGGTAACTGAATTTTGTATTTTCGTCTAAAAACATCAGATGTAAGTGCGGTCCATTGTCTATACTTTCCATGCAATATACAAGGGGGCCTCTCGTAATGGCGACCTTGCCAATATCGCTTCTGACATTTGGATGTGCATACCATTTTTCCACTTTCATAGTAAAGTTCAATATGATTTCATCGTCCTTGAAATTTTGATGTATATAAATATATCCATCCTTTATCTCTGCATTTACTACCTGCCGGTTTATCATAATGGAATAGTCATCCGCCCACTGCGGAATACGGATACCAAAGATAACCGGTGTTTTCCCTTCACAATTCAAAGAAAAACAGACCGCGCCCTCCCATGGATAATTTGTCTTCTGTTTAACCGTAAATGTTCCATCCGATGTTTCAAAGATACCTTCACAATTCATAAAAAGATTTGCATATATGGCATTCCCTTTTTGCAGGTATATGTATTTCTCCAGCGATGCCAGCAGCCGCGCCAGGTTCGGTGGACAGCATGCACACCCAAGCCATTCCGGACGCACACATTTCACATGACTTTTTCCGGGATCTTTTTCCGAACACTCAGGAACCGCCTCTAAAGGATTTACATAAAAAAAATGTCTTCCGTCCAATGCCATTCCGGACAACACCGTATTATACAATGCCCGCTCCATAACATCCCCATATTCGCCCTTCACTTCATTTTCCAGCATCCGTCTGGCGAAAAATATTAATCCGACAGAAGCACAGGTCTCACAGTACATCGTATCATTCGGTAAATCATAATCAAAGGTAAAGGATTCTCCAAGTACGGTAGAACCAATACCTCCTGTAATATACATCCGCTTATCTACAATATTTCTCCATATCCTTTTACAGGCAGATAATAATTTTCCATCTTTGGTTATTGCCGCAACATCTGCCATAGCCGTACACATATATACCAGACGGACGGCATGTCCTTCCGCCGTATCCTGTTCAGGTAAAGGCTTATGAATCTGGTAATAGCTAAGGGGCCAGCGATCCATACCTTCGATTAAGGGGCTCTTTTCTTTATCCTCCTTTTTCTGCATTTCAAAAAAACCGGGATCTGTTCCTCTTATGTATAAAAAATAGTTACTCAGGTTTAAGTAACGCTTTTCTCCTGTCAGGCGGTATAAACACATCAAACCAATTTCTATCTCCTCATGTCCGTCATAGCCATGGTTCTTTCCTTTATCACTGCCAAAATGAGAATCAATACAGTCCGCAAGCTTACATGCGATTTGAAGTACTTTTTCGTTTCCGGCAGCCTCATAATAAGCTGCCGCAGCCTCAAAAAAATGACCCGCACAATATAACTCATGGCTTTCCGACAGCCTTTTAAATTTTCGTTCCGGAGCCGCGATTGTGAAATAGGTATTCAAATATCCGTCTTCCTCCTGTGCCGCACCGATTAAATCGACTACGCCGTCTGCAAGAATTTTCAGGTTTTCGTCCATACGTTCGGCAAGGGAATATGCGACTGCCTCCAGCCATTTATAGACATCGCTGTCCTGAAATACCCATCCATAGTGGCTGCCGCTTTTTAAACCTGCCGCTATTTTAAAATTTTCAATGGCATGGCTTTTTTCATTAGGTATGGAATCATCCTTCCTTTCCCGTTCAATATTCACATCTATATCGTCATTCAGTATTTTCCATTGATAGGGAATGACCTCTGTTCTAATTAAATCTCTGTAATACGACCAAAAATTATCCTGTATTTTTATCTTTCCGCCGGTCATGCTGATTTCAATCCTTTCATTTCCCCTATTCCGGTTAATAAGTAACGCCAGTATTAAAAAATAGCTGGCGTTACAAAAATGAATAGACCTTAACGCTAATTTCCTACGATTCCGTCAATTGTTGCCTGCGCTTCGGCAGCCGCATCCTCCGGTGTGCTCGCACCTGTCATAACCTTGTTAAATGCCAGAGAAATAGCATCGGAAATATCCGGCCATTCCGGTAACGGACCTCTCGCATTTGCATATTTCATTTCCTCAACGAATGCTTCGTAAACGGGATCTCCTTCAAACTGCTTCTCTGCTATTTGGGAATTAGAAGAAATATATCCCATGGAGTTCATCATATACAGACATGTTTCTTCACTCGTAGCATATTCAAGAAATTTGATGGCACCTTCTTCATTGCCTCCCGCGATAACCGCATAGTTCTCACCGCCAAGGCCGGATGCCTGCTGTGCATCTGCCGGAATAGGCGCAACATTCCAGTTTAAGTCAGGCGCATCCTCTCTCATTGTGGGAACCTGCCAGGTACCGTTAATCATCATAGCAAGATTTCCGGCAATAAACTGATGCATGGTATCTCCCTGCGTCCAGTTAATGGCTTCCTTCGTCATTGCACCGGAATCTACCAGATCTTTTACAAAAGATAAGGCTTTGATTCCGCCTTCAGAATCAATTTCATACGAGGTGGCTCCCGTTGACCATACCCACGGCAGGAAGTTAAAGGTTCCTTCCTCATTCTGTAAGCTGCAATGGGCAAAACCGGAAACCGTACCGGTAGTACAGGCTTTCGCTGTTTCCAGGAGTTCATCCCATGTGGCAGGAACTTCGCATCCTGCCGCATTTAACATATCCTCATTATAAAACAGCAGTAAGCAGTTGCTTCCAAATGGAACACCATATAGCTTTCCGTCCAATGTACAGGAATTTACAGGTCCGTCATAATAATTGCTGACATCAAACCTTCCGGTCAGATCTGCAAAAATTCCCATGGCCGCATAAGCCGCATGATCCGGATTATCCAAAATTACCAGGTCCGGAAGTTCATTTGCAGACACTCCAATGGAAAGCTGTTTCTTAAAATCTGCGAATGGAACATATTTGGCTTCCACCGTAACATCTTCCTGAGAACTGTTGAATTCCTCAATAATATGGTTTAGCGCTTTCTGATGACCTTCGGTTTCCCAATAATACCAGATGGTCACATCTCCAGCTGCCTCCCCACCTTCAGTCTGAGCTGCCTGCTCAGCCTGTTCACCTGTCTGCTCCTCTGCTGCCTGCTCAGCCTGTCCACTTGACTGTGCCTCATCAGATGCCGCCTGTTCCTTGGAGCCACACCCCATAAGCATTGTACCCACCATACAGATTGCCATAAATACTGCTACTAACCTCTTCATATTAACCTATCCCTCCT
>CAMJWQ010000016.1 GCA_946409475.1 uncultured Lachnospiraceae bacterium | reverse complement strand
GTCAATAATAATAATAATTACTGATATTATCTATCAAGAAACCCTTTTCCATTTAATTTAGACGGCGTTTTCACCATCCTCCGGTAAATTTTTTAGAAAGCCCATAAGCAGAAAAAGAGAAATTATAAATGTTAAGATATCTGCAATTGCCTGGGCTGTCTGCACCCCGGCTATCCCCCATAGTAATGGCAGCAGCAGGATAAGGGGAATGAAACATATACCGCTGCGCAAGGTGGCTAATAGGGTTGCTTTTCCGCTTTTTCCCACACTTTGAAACATCATATTGGTGCATACGGTTATGGGCATGAAAAAGCAGGACAATAATTGGCACTTCAGGGCGAAGGTACCCACAGTAATTACGGCGGGATCATCCCGAAACAGGCCGATCAGACCGTCCGAAGTGAAAATTCCAAATAACGCAAAGCTTCCTAAAAGAATCTCTCCGGCAAGGGTCGTAAACCAAAAGCCTTTTTTTACACGTGAATATTTTCCCGCGCCGTAATTAAATGCGGCGACAGGCTGAAATCCCTGACCGATTCCAAGACCTCCGGAAAAAATAAACATAGTGATGCGGTTAACAATGCTCATGGCCGCAACGGCCGCATCACCATAAACGCCTGCCTGGTAGTTTAACAGCATAGTGGATATACTGCCCATCCCCTGCCTTACCATGCTGGGAAAACCTACCGATATAATTTCAACGACTTCGGTAATTTCACGGGTAAAAAATTTTATGGATAACCTGCTCTCCGTCTTTCCGGATAAAAACATAAACAGCAAAATCAAGAAGCTTATAATTTGGGATACCGCTGTGGAAACTCCCGCTCCTGCGGCACCCATACCAAATCCAAACATAAAAACAGGGTCCCCTACCATATTCAGAACACCGCCCAGGGTTAAACCTACCATGGCATATGTGGCTCTGCCTTCATAGCGCAGTATATTGTTTAGAACGCAGCTGCTCGTCATAAAAGGGCCGGCCAAAAGTATAAAAAACCCATACTGCCTTGCATAAGGCAAGATTGTTTCCGTACTTCCCAAAAGACGCATAAAGGGGGTTAAAAACAGGATACCCAATACCCCTATCACGATTCCTACCCCAATTGAAAGAAAAAAACTGGTTGAAGCGTACCTGCTGGCGCTTTCCGTATCCTTCTGCCCCAGTTTCCTTGATAATATACTTCCGGCTCCATGCCCGAACATAAAGCCAAAGGCCTGTAAGATTGCCATAAGTCCAAAAACGATCCCTACGGCACCGCTGGCACTGGTCCCCAATTTACCGACAAAGTAGGTATCTGCCATATTGTAGATATTGGTAATCAGCATACTGATAATAGTGGGTATTCCCAATTTAATAATTAAGCTTGGAATGGGTGTTTGTGTCATTTTATTAAACTGTTCTATTTCTTTTAGATTTTCCATAATATTAAATTCACGGCTTTCTTTATTGTTCTTTTGTAAGAGCTATTACTGAAAAATATGGTCTATTTACAGTATATTTCACATAGTTACGAAGATTTCCTTAAATCATAATAAAAAGCGTATTGCTGTAAAATCCCCTCGCAGCCCTTATAAAGAGAAAAGGGGAATCCTTCCGGATAATTTTCAGCCAACACCCTTTGTATATGGGTATCGATGGGAAAGGCATTTAAGTGATGCAAAGCAAATAAGCAGATACATTCCGATACTTTAATCCCAACTCCATACAGTGTCATTAATTTTTCTTTTGCATCCGCATAGGTTAAATGAGACAATTCCTGTAAAAAGGAAATATCTTCAGCAATTACCTGAGCGGTCTTAAGTACATATTTGCTGCGATAACCGAGACCGCAGTTTTGTAGATCCCGCAAATCCAAATCCGCCAGCTTATCCGGTTTTGGAAAAGTATAATAGGCTTCGTTTCTAAAATTATATTTTCTTTCACCAAATTTTTCACATAACTGCTCTATGCTGTTTCTGATTCTCGGAATATTATTCTGCTGAGAAATAATAAAGGAAATAATGGTTTCCCATAATTCCTGTTTTAAAATACGGATGCCCCAACCATAGTGAACGGCTTCCTTCATATAATTATTATCCAATTTAACCAGATTCCTTATGCTATCATAATTATCATCCAGGCTAAAATAGGTGTGCCATATTTTTCCATATTCCTCCTCTGTGCAGGAAAATACGAATTCCTCTCCCTTCTGGCTTATTTCCAGGTAAGCTCCGTATGCAATAATAGTATATGCGGCATCTGTCAGTCTTTTCATGCGAAAGCACTGACCGGAGTTACAAATTTTATGTAGATCAAATGCCGTTTCCCTTATTTTAATGGGTACTTTCATTTTATTCATTTTCTTTTTCCTTATGAGCATTTTCTTCCAACTCCGTCAATAAATGTATCATTGTCTTCATCTGAGGTGTAACGAATTTATCCTTTCTTCGTACGAGCTGCCGCCATGCAATGATATGGCATCCGGGAACCTCAAGCTTCTTCATTGTTCCTTTTCCGATACTGTCGTTTACCGCATATCCGGGTAAAAATGACAACCCCATATCGTTCTCAACCAGCTGTCTGATCATGATAATATCTCCTAATTCCAAATAACCCGTAAGCTCCAGATCTCTCCTGGCCAGAAATTGTTCCAGCTGGTCCCGGTAGCTCATTCCTTTTTCTGTCAGGATGAATTCCTCCTTCAGCACATCCTCAAGGGTTATATTTTCTTTTCCGGCAAATGGATGCCTGGAAGAGCATATGAAATAGGTTTCTTCCGCCACATTCATTTCCTTTACCAGCTCCTTCTGGAAAAGAGGCTCACCTAAAGTGTAAAACATATCGATTTCATTATGATTCAGTTTCGTAAGCATCTCCTGATGACCACCCCGTATGAGTACTATTTCTACCTGCGGATACCTCTCATGATAGACTTTCAGTACCTGGGGAAAAAAGATGCTGCAAAGAGATTCTGCCAGTCCCATACGCAGGGTTCCCCGAACCTGGGTATTTTGCAGATCGTTTTTAGCCTGTTCCGAAATCTGTAAAATCGTCCTGGCGTATCCGGCCAGCTTTTCTCCGGCCGGCGTAAGTGCCACCGTCTTTCCGATACGGTCAAAAAGCGGTATCCCTAATTCATTTTCCAGCTGCTGTATCTGCATGGTAACTGTTGACTGGGAATACCCAAGCTGCTTTGCCGTTTGGGAAAAGCTTCCTAATTTAGTAACCAATAAAAATGTATTTAAGGTTCTTATTTCCATTCTTCCCGCATCCTCTCTATATGGATATAAACGATACCATGCTCAGGAATAAGCTGTTCCATCCGCAGCTTGTCCTTAATTTCCTTCAGGCTCATTGTTTCTTTCGGAATCGATTTCCTGATAAGATACTCTGCCATTTCCGGAGTCATGGATCTGGGTGCTCCCATTTCTATCCATTCGTCAAAGGGAGACCCCGACCGCCTTCCCAAAAGTATCCTCTGAATCTTATACAGCCCTTCCGGTAAATCCAGTACAAGGTTAACCTTGACTTTTTTACCATTTTCATACACA
Organism: uncultured Lachnospiraceae bacterium; assembly: GCA_946409475.1. Classification (GTDB taxonomy): domain Bacteria; phylum Bacillota; class Clostridia; order Lachnospirales; family Lachnospiraceae; genus CAMJWQ01. The sequence goes on along the minus strand of CAMJWQ010000016.1, from coordinate 16,212 downwards.
CCGTATCGTTCCAGCTGATTGATACCGTTTTTGTCCTCCTGAAAAAAAGAGGTTGTAAACCGGCTGCTTTGAAAAAAAATAATTCCTAAGGCTCTTTCCTTTTTCCCAATCCAGCCAAACTCTCTTTTGTAAACCTCCGCAAAATCTAAACGGCTAAGTAACTCATAAAAGTAGAACAGGTTTTTGCAGATGCTGTTCCAGGTCATCAGTCCCATATCTCCAAAAAAAACATTTTCTCCCCGAAAATCATCACAAGGCTTTGGTAAAACCACTTCTTCCGCGGCCTCCGGAATATGCAATAAAAAATCAGCAAGTATTGACCCTGCCGCAGCCGTATCCCATATCAAATTTTTATTCCTTTCCAGCACCCATTGATATTCTGCAATCTGTATGCCCGGACATTGCATATTTTTTAACAGACCACATACTTCCCTGAGATAGGTGAGCGGATACCGGCCGCCCCCGCCGGCCAGCTCCTTTATGTTTATTTTGGTATAAACAGGGAAAAAGTCAAGTAAAAGTTTATTTCTCTTACAATCCCGGATTATTTCTTTCACGGCTGTCAGTGAATATCCTTCCGAAATGCCGGCAAATCCAATTTGTATTTTGGAGCTTATTTCCCTCACAAGCTTAACCGCCGCCTTCAGATAATCAAAAAATGAAGCGCCATCGGGAAAGGGCCAGCTTCCTATGTCATCCCACAATTGAATCCGCCAGTTATCCATCCCTTCTCCATAACGTTCCCTGCAGTGGTTTAAAAAACTCTTTAGAAGCTTTATCCACATATCTGTTCCGTCATTTTTACCTAATTCACAGATTTTTGGAGGTATTGTGGGAATAACAATATACGGTATGAAACCCAGCTCCACTATCTTACCCAATAACGTGTCCGCCCTGGAAAAGTATACATTTATTTCTCTCAGATTACCTTTTCTGCAAATCTGAAAGCACTCATTAAAAATACCCTTTACACGCAAATACCGGGGATGAAGAATGTCTTTTGCCGTTTTTATGTTTTTTATGGTTCTTTCATAAAGCAGGTCATTACCTTCCGGAACCGTAATCGTATGGTGGTATCGAACCTTACATATTTGACCTTTTATTTCATCCGGTGATAGAAACAGCCTCACTTCCTCTGCTTTCCCTGTCTTTATTTCTCTTTTTGAAAGTGCAGGCAGATAAGAGGCAGGATGAGGAATATTCTGTTTCTTTTCCTGATCCACGCATCTGTCTTTTCCTGCCGGATTCCTGCTTCTTTGTTTACGGTATTGAGAGGGTGTTACGTGCAGATACTTTTCAAAGCATCTGCTGTAGGATTTGTGATCTCTGAATCCGCAGGCCAGGGAAATATCCAGAATACGATCCTTTGTTGTTATTAACATGGAAAGCGAATGATTTATCCTAAGCCGGTTTAAATAATCTAAAAACCCGACTCCCAATACGGTCTTAAAATATTTGGACAGGTAAGGAACAGACAGGTGTATCTGCTTAGCCAGCTCCGGAAGTGTGATTTGTTCCGCATAATGCCCGTTCAAATAGTCTATTATCCTTTCCACGCGCTCCCGTCTCTGATTATCAATTTCCAGATGCTCCCTATATCGTCCCGTATCGAACAGGCAGTAGGTGCATAAGCAATCCAATATTTGTACGATACATTCCAAAGCCTTTAACCGGTAAGAACCTTTTTTATCCGTAAGCTCCGTTAGAAACCGATGAAAAATATCATATAGCAATTGATAGGCAGGGTTATTTCTGTTGTTTAACGTATCTTCATAGAGAAATAAAGTGGCGGACAGATTAGGGAAATAAGCATTGAAGGCAAACAGGTCTATATAGGTTATGAAAAGACTGGTATCAGGCTCTATTCCATGGTTTTGATGGGTGTCTAAGGGATTGATGATAAAAATATCGTGCTTTTTTAAATGATAAATCCTGCCGTTTACCTCACAATCAGTCCCCCCCTCCAGTACAAACATGATTTCCAGTTCCTTATGTATATGGCTCTCATAATCCATTGGCAGGTTAATCCTGGAAATAAAGGGCAGGTTCTCTTCTTCCGTTACTAAAAAATAATCCATTATTCAAACACCTCCGGCTTTGGCAGGGATAGTAAGTGGCTAGTGTTCATATTATACCATATTTCATCCAAATGTCGCAATTTTTAACATATAATTATTTTACGCACATGAATATGACAAAAATTGTATCATTTTTCTTTTAATCTTCGAAACACAACGGGATAAAAAATGGTATTTTTAATATATCATTTTTCATGAATATAACCATCATTTTTTTTGAACATAAAGGAGAAACAAATGAAAATAATTGTATGTATGAAACAGGTACCGGCCAGCAGCCAGGTTGAAATCGACCCGGATACCGGTGCCATGAAACGTCTCAGCTCCGAGACCAGAACAAATCCTTATGATTTATTTGCAATGGAGACGGCCCTTCGGATTCGTGAAAATCTGGGCGGCACCGTCACTGTTCTCACCATGGGACCGGAGCAGGCTGAGGTTATGATGAAGGATGCTTTTGCCTGCGGAGCAGATGAAGCCGTTATCCTGTCCGACCGTAAATTTGCCGGTTCCGATGTCTTAGCCACCTCCTATACCCTGGCGCAGGGAATCCGTGTTATGGGGGGAGGAGATCTCATTATCTGCGGCCGGCAGACTACCGACGGAGATACGGCCCAGATAGGGCCTGCCATAGCAGAACACATGGGAATCCCTCATACGGCATGGGTTTCCGAAATATGTGAAGCAGATGAAAAAGGCATTCAGGTAAGGCAGGATCTGGAATCCGTTTCCCAGATATCTAAAATGCGGTATCCCTGCCTGATTACCGTTGATAAGGATATTTGTGTCCCCCGTCTGCCCTCCTATCTTATAAAAAAAGCAACAAAGAATCATACTGTCCGCATCCTTCATTTTGAGGATCTGCCGGATCAGGATCTTACAAGGTACGGTCTTGTCGGTTCTCCAACTGCCGTAGAACGTATGTTCCCGCCTCCGTCGGGAGAAAAACAGGTTTACTTTACAGGAACTTCCGACGAAAAGGCGGAACAATTATATGCAAAACTAACAGAGAAAAAGATCATTTAAGGAGAAAAACCATGGATTTCTTACATTTTAATGTTGCCCGCTGTGATTTATGCGGGCAGTGTATCCATAACTGCCCCTTTCAGGCATTACGAATGGAGGAAAAAGGAATTGCCGTCAGTGAGGCCTGCCGCATGTGCGGTGTCTGTGTACGATGCTGTCCGCAAAAAGCAATTTCCTTCGAACAGAAGGCCGGTACTGTGGATAAAAAGGCGTGGAAGGACTTTCTCATCTATGTAGAACAGGAGCTTGGAGATATCCATCCCGTTGCTTGCTAGATCATAGGGTAATAAAAAAAAATGTCACCCAATGTTGGCTATCAGGTAAAATGTATTCTTGTCGGAGGCAGGGGAACCTCAGAAAATGCAAAAAAGCTGTTAGCCTATGGTGTCGATGAAGTATTTGTATATGAACATAAAGGCTTCGAAGGTTTTAAGGCGGATTGTTATACGGATGCGGTAGCTGACTGTATCGCCCTTATTAAGCCCTCCTCTGTTTTAATAGGAGCCACTTCTCTCGGACGCAGCATGGCACCGAGACTGGCGACCCGTTTTCATACGGGCCTGACAGCGGACTGCACCACATTGGACATCAGGGAAAATACGGATATGATACAGATCCGGCCCGCTTTCGGAGGAAATATTATGGCACAGATTCTTATCACCGATTCCCGGCCCCAGTTTGCAACGGTCCGTTATCATGTAATGGACCGTGCGGAAAAGGTGGAAAATCCAACAGGTAAAATCACCATGTGCAAGGTATCCGATGATATGGTCAAAAGCAAAATCGAGATTCTGTCAACAACGGAGATTCTCCGCCAAAAATCTATCGAGGAGGAAGATATCTTAGTGGTAGCCGGACGGGGTGTACGGAGCGAAAAGGATCTTGCCATATGCAGGGAACTTGCTAAGGCCCTGGGCGGCCAGCTTGCCTTTACCCGCCCTATGGTAGAAAACGGTTTTGGAGATACCTCCCGCCAGATAGGGCTGTCCGGAAGAACCGTCCGGCCTAAGTTAATGATTACCTGCGGTGTATCCGGTGCCATACAATTTACCTCCTGCATGACCGGCTCCGAATGTATCGTTGCCATTAATCAAGATCCCCATGCCTTAATATTTAAATATGCTAATTATTGTATCGTGGATGACCTGTATAAAGTAGTTCCCAAATTAACCGAACTTATCAAAAACGGAAGAGAGGAATAAGGTATGCCATATCCTTATAAGAAAATGGATGAAGATGATTTTACATATATCAAAAAGATTACGGCAAAGGAACGGGTCTTCACAGGTGCAGGTATTTTAACGGAATACTATCACGATGAAATGCCCTGCTATGGAATTTATCCCCCGGAGCTTTATGTGGAGGTCATTAACAAAGAAGAGATTTCTGCTGTTATGGCCTATGCATATAAAATGAATATCCCCGTTGTATGCCGCGGAGCCGGTACGGGTCTTGCCGGCGGTGCCAACTGTAAATACGGGGGCATTATGCTTTCCGTTATGCGGATGAATCAGATTTTTCCCGTAGACCATAAAAACCAGACCATTACCTGTGAGCCGGGAGCGCTGTTGGTTGATGTTCAGGCTGCCGCTGCTAAAGAGGGTCTTTTTTATCCGCCGGATCCGGGAGAAAAAACCGCTTCCATTGGGGGCAATGTGATTACTAATGCAGGTGGTATGAAGGCTGTCCGTTATGGATTAACCAGAGATTTCGTACGCTGCATGGAAGCCGTTATGCCGGACGGTTCCATTTTAAATTTCTCCTCCAATGTGGTAAAAAACACCACCGGCTATGACATAAAGGATCTGGTCATCGGAAGTGAAGGTACCTTATGTGTCCTGACACAGGTGACACTAAAGCTTCTTCCCGCACCTAAGTACACCTGCACACTGGTCATGCCCTTTAGGAGTCTGGAGGAGTGTGCCGATATGGTACCCAAAGTATTGGAGCTGCCGTTTATCCCAACAGCAATTGAATTTCTGGAAAGAGAATTAATTAACATTGTAGAACAAAGCTTACATAAATTCCTGCCGGTACATGCAGGAGATGCCGTTCTCATCGTTATGTATGATGCATCCAGTCAACAGGAATTGAATTCTGCCGTTGATGCGGCTGCGGAGGCTGCCCTGGCAAACGGAGCCATAGACTGCTGCATAGCCGATACACCGGAACGTGCCGCTTCCGTCTGGTCCGTAAGAGGCAGCATCTTAGAAGGCATGAAGGCCGATTCCATCGATCAGGAGGAATGTGATGTGGTAGTCCCCCGTTCCCGTATTGCCCAGTATGTAAAGGCCGCCAAAAGAATTGCCCTGAATCACGGTATTCGTGTGGAGCCCTGCGGCCACTGCGGTGACGGCAATATTCATACGGAGATGCTTCGGGGTCCCGAGATGGCGGATGAGGAATGGGAAACAGCCACCCGCCAATGCCTGACGGAGCTATATGCCTTATCAAAGGAACTGGGTGGACAGCTTTCGGGAGAACACGGTATCGGCAACGGCAGAATCGAATATCTGGAGACCTTTGCCGGCGACCGTATGATTACCCTTTATAAGGCCATCAAACTGGCATTTGACGATAAGCTTATCTTAAATCCGGGCAAAATTATTGAATTTAATAAATAATAACGGGCCATTGGTCATGGGAATACACCCTTCTTTACCCAATAGCCCGCAAAAACATAAAATAAAAAAGTGAGGAAATTTTTTATGAGAGAGAAGAAGTCATTTCTTGTAGACAAAAACAGAATGCCTCTTGCAATGGGGGTCGCATTTGTGGCATTCACGACACAGTTCGGAGGCGGCTTTGCTTCCGGTGCACAAATTTATCAATATTTTATTAATTACGGTATCTGGTGCCTGATACTTCCCTTTTTCACCCAGGGTCTGTATGCGTTGTTTTTCTGGTATGGTATGCGCTATGCTTATAAGCATAAGACCTATGACTACCGGAGCTTTTCCGACAGCTTTTACGGGAGAACCCGGCCGGTAATGTCCAATCTTTTTGAAATCTGTTATCTGGTAATGATCGGCACCGCATCGGCGGCGGCCTTTGCAACAGGCGGATCTACCCTTAATACCCTAACCGGTATCCCCTATTGGCTATGCACCCTTATTATTGCTTTCTTTATTTTTATGATTGCCCTTTATGGGACAAATATGGTCAGAAGGGCAGCCTCTACCCTTTCCGTATTCATTATCCTTGGTCTGGTTGCGGTATTGATTCCCAATATTATTGCCCAATGGAGTAATATTCTTAATGCCATATCCGGCCTGGCCTCAGGAAAAATGCCTGTAAGCTCAACGGAAACCGGAGCTTTTTTACCCGCACTATGGCTGGCATTTTTATACTTCTTATTTCAGCTGGCTTCCGTATCCGTAATGTATCAGCACATGGAACCAATCACAGATGTAAAGCAAATAAACCGGGCTGCTATCGGTATGTTCGCCGTAAATACCTTTGCCATGCTTCTGTCTATTTTGGGCCTATTAGCAATTGTGTATGTTTCCGAACTTGCCACAGCCTCGGTACCTATGCTGGTACTGGTGCAAAATGGTATCGGAGCTTACCTGTTAACGCCTGTCATTTCCCTGTTAATCATATTGGGGGCCATTTCTACAGGCGTAAATATGATTTCGGGAATCGTAACCCGTTGTAATAATGCCATAGAACGACGCAGAAATAAATCCGGAAAGGCCGGCACCGGGCATATGGCACGCAATGCTGCTTTTACCTTGCTTTTCACCTTTATTGCCTTCGCCATTGCGCAGTTCGGTCTTATGGCCGTCGTAAAAAAAGGCTACGCTTACCTTGGATATGCAGCCCTGATTACCGTATTCCTTCCTTTTGTTATTCATGCTGTTGTTACCAAATGTAGGGATATTTAAAGAAAATATACATTTTCAATATCAAAATTAACATTAATAATCAGCCATAACTGTGAAAAGTAATTCATAATGTTCCAAATAGATACTCCCTGTAATTCATATTCCGGAATTAAATGAAGCAAGGCATTGATACTTCTTGCATCCTTAAACCATACGATATGCAATTCGCCGTTGTAATTTTCATAAAAAAAGTATGGTGCCTGAGAAATATCACTAAACTGAATGGGAACACCGGCGGTTTCCGCTATACGTATGGCATTTTCGGCAGTAATAGCATTTGCTTTGCTTTCCCCTATAATATAGGGCAGATTCCAGTTATATCCAATTACAGGTATTCCCAACAGGATCGTTTCCGGTGCCACCTGCCTGATTGTGAAATCCAATACGGCCCTGGCAAGATTAATGGGCGTCACACAGGCAGGCGGACCGTAGGAATATCCCCATTCATAGGATAATAGCTGCAGGGTATCTACAAATTGGGATAAATTTGTATAATCAATATCTTCCAGATATATATCCGTTCTTTCCAGGATTGGTCTTGGGGTAAGGGTCAATTCCACCCGAAATCCTTCCCCATGCAGCCGGTCTGTCAATCTTTTTACAAATATTTCTATTAATGGCTGATTACACTCTGTCAGATATTGTATATAGATATTTAATCCGTAATATCCCTTTCTTTTCAACATATCAGAAATATTATTGATTAATTTATCCTGCAGACATGCATCTTCCAATATTTGATTCATTGCTTTACGGTTTCCCGTTCCCTGCTCCGTTAACGTAGAAATTAGCATTAAGGGAGCCACTCCATAATCTTTTGCTGATAGAATAATCTCCGAATCCTCAATATCAACCAATTCCCCATCCTCGGTAATGCGATAATTGAAAACCGTTAAATAGGTTAGATAGGGCAGGGTCTTTTTCAACGTATCTTTATTTATATATGGATAGGCATACCCGTTCGTCACAATACTTCTGCTTTTTTTGGTTTCAAAGCTGATGATCAGAGTTTCTCCGGGATAAATAAATTCCCTGTTTATAAGAAAAGGATTATTTCTGATTAATTCCTTTAGTGAAATTCCCTCCTTTTCAGAGATACTCCGCAAGGAATCGCCTTCCTTTACCAAATAAGTACGCTTCGGATATGTGATAACAATGGTCTGTCCTATTACTAAATTTTCGGGATTCTTTATTCCATTTTCCCGTATCATTCTTTCCTTTGGTACATTATATTTTCTGGCTATAAAATCTATAGTTTCTCCACTTTGTACGACATGTATCATCATACATATCCGCTCCTTATGGGTTCAAGATAAAGCCTCTCACCTGCTTTTTGAATTTGATTTTCATTATTCATTTATATCTTATGTAGATAATAAAAAATGGTTCAGGGAAGAAGCGGCACCCCGTACGATTTCATGTATTTATCCAGTTCATAGGCCCGGTGCTCCCATGTATGGTATTTTCCGGCTTTTCTGTAGCCTGCCTCTGCTATTTCTTCCGCAAGCTTCGGATATTCCAGCAAATATAAGACATGCTGAGGAAGCTCTGAAATTCGTTCCAATGAATACAGCATTATCTCCTTCCTGTCTAAAAACAGTTCGTCAATATAAGCACTGGAGTCGCTTAAGCTTACCGATTTACTCAACATCGTATTAAAAATCCGGTCATGTGCCCCGTCCTTAAGCCACGGCATAATATTTAAGGAAATTTTAGCATTGCCCATCTGCCGGATACAGGTAAAGGAATCCACCGAACCGCCATTTACCAGATTTTCTTTATGTATGCAATCCAATTTGTCCCATCCGGCACCAAGTACATGAACCTTTATTCCGTTATCCACCAGTGTTTTTATAATAAGTCCCCTAAAATAAAATCTGACATATAAATCTATAAAAATCATGTTTTTCATACAACTCTTCATATCATCTTTTGAAACCTCTCCCAGCTCCGCCCTGATATGTCCTTCAATTGCCTTATCAACAGGCATAAAAGTATGTTCCAGTAAATCTGTAATAATGGAACGGTAAAAATCCTCATACTCTTTACCGCTGCCGGTTATATAGGATTCAAATTTTTTCGGTTCCGTATAGTTTCCGGTGAATAATAAATCGATCTCACGCTTATGATATGGCTGAAAATCCTCACAGACCTGTGTTCCTGCCAGGGGAAGAAAGGAGACTTTTGAAATGTTTGGAAAGAATTTCTTCATATAGCTTATATGAAGCCTGTCTATACAAAATTGTATATAATGAAGCGGCGGGTTTGTAAGGGGCTTATGGTAATAAAAGGGATGATCCACTACAATATTCAGGCAAAGAATATTCCTATGGTCCCAAAAGGTCCCCCCATTATTTATCTCAAATATTTTTTCACCGCTTATTCCTATAAAGTTAAAGGTCACCATGGCTGTTTCATAAGCTTCACAAAACCACAACAGCCTTGCATAATCCTCCACATCCTTTTTCAAATCAAATATAAAGACCTCATATCCCAGCTTCTCAAAAGCTTCGGCTAATCTGAAGGAAAAATAGCTTAAGGTTTCTACTCCGCCTTGAAATAGAATCAATTTTTTGATATTCCATTTTTTTATGTCTGTCATTTGTATCTCACCTGGCTGCTGGTACAACATAATAAATAACCGGTTATTATTCTTTGTACTGTATGATAAAGGTTTGGTGCGTATGCACTTGTCATATAAGTAATATCGGAAAACACATACCAAAAGTAAAGGGTAACAAAAAAAAAACAGCCGCCATATAAGTCTTTCTTAAATAAGAGACTTATACAGCGGTCTTTCTTAAATACTATTTCAATGACGACAGATACCTGTCATTATCTGTTTTCCAACCTACTCCGCTAAATTTCTATGCAGCAGCTTATGTTCTTTTCCCGCAAGAAAATTATCATACATCTGAAGTAAAACAGGATTCTCATCCGGATAGCGAATGTTTGACATACTGTCTATCTTATATAGGCCTTCCATTCTGCTTTTCTTTGTTCTGGGGCCTGCAAAGGGAGGCTGGCCTCCACCCATGATACAGCCTCTGCGGCATGCCATAACCTCTACGAAATCATAACCGGCCTCTCCGGATTTCATCATTTCCAGCAATTCACCTGCTTTTCCCAAGCTATGCACCACAGCAATTTTCACTTCTCTGTCACCTAATGAAACCGTGGCTTCTTTGATCAATTCATCACCGCGGACTCCCATATAGCTGATTTCTTTCAGGTTCTTATAGTTTTTCTCTTTCGCAAGCCTTCGGAGAACGGCTTCCGTTACACCACCGGTGGTTCCGAAAATCGTTCCTCCGCCTGAGGCAACTCCAAAGGGCATATCGGCAGCTTCTGCCTCTAATTGTTCGAACTGGATTCCCACCTGCTTAATCATACGAACCACTTCCTGCGTAGTAATTACAAAATCCGTATCCTGTCTGCCTTCCGTAAAATTGTCCGGTCTTAAAATTTCTCCCTTTTTAGCCGTACAGGGCATAATGGATACCACCACGGTACGTTTTCCGTCTTTCTCATCCTTTTCCTTAAAGTAATCTTTAATGACAGCGGAAAACATTCCCTGAGGTGAGCGGCAGGTAGATATATTATCCTTAAATTCCGGATATTTATTCTCACAGTATTTTACCCAGCCGGGACAACAGGAGGTGAATAAGGGCAGTTTTTCGTTCTTTTCCAGACGTTCTGCCAGTTCCTTCGATTCCTCCATAACGGTTAAATCCGCTGCAAAGCTGGTGTCATAAATTTCATCAAATCCCATAGTTCTTAGTGCTGCCACTAATATACCGAAGCAGTTTTCGCCCTTCGGTATATTAAAGCTATCCCCTACAGCCACACGAACGGCGGGTGCTATCTGTGCCACGACACGTACATTAGGATCATCAATGGCATTCCATATCTGCGTCACATTGGTACGTATGGAAATAGCCGCCGTAGGACAGACTGTTACACATTGTCCGCATCCCACGCAGTCTGTTTCCGCTAATGTTTTATCAAAGGCAGGCATAACCTGTGTCTTGGAGCCTCTGAAGGCAAAATCAATGGCTCCGATCCCCTGGATTTCATCACAGGTACGCACACAGTCACCGCATAAAATACATTTATTCGGGTCTCTGACAATGGACGGGGAGCTCATATCCAATGCTATTCTTTTTTTATCATTTAAGAATCGAACCGCATGTACTCCTACGCGGTATGCCAGCTCCTGTAAGGAACAGGTTCCGTTTTTCTGGCAGGTGGTACAGTCCCTGCAATGGGCAGAAAGCAAAAGCTCAATAATTAAACGGCGGTATGCCTGGATTTTTTTCGTATTTGTATAGATTACCATTCCCGGTCTTGGCTGCTCGGAACAGGATGCAAAAATACGTCCACGCTCATCTTCCACTACGCACATTCTGCAGGCTCCATAGATGGAAAGCTCAGAATGATAACAAAATGTCGGTAAATCTATACCCGCTTTACGTATGAGGGAGAGAACATTCTTTTCTCCTTCAATAGGCACACGCTTCGTATCTATTGTTATATAATCCATAATCAACCTTCCTCCTAGTTTTCCGTATAAATGGCACCAAATGGACAGTTATCCAGGCATGCACCACACTTAATACATTTCTCACCATCAATTACATAGGGTTCTTTTATTTTTCCGCTAATGGCGCCGACAGGACAATTACGTGCGCATTTGGAGCATCCCTTACAAGCCGCCGGATTAATCACATACTTAATCATAGCCTGACAGTTACCGGTCTTACAGCGTTTGTCAACCACATGCTCCACATATTCCTCACGGAAATTCTTTAATGTACTAAGTACGGGGAGAGCCGCACTTTTCCCTAATCCGCACAGTGCCGTTGCCGTAATGGCCTCTCCCAATTCCTCCAGCAGATCCAAATCTTCCAGGGAACCGTTTCCGGCTACAATACGTTCCAGAATTTCTAACATTCGCTTTGTTCCTTCACGACAGGGTACGCATTTTCCGCAGCTTTCATTCTGCGTAAAGTTCATAAAGAACCTGGCTACTTCTACCATACAGGTTCCGTCGTCCATAACGACAAGTCCGCCGGACCCGATCATGGCACCTAATTTCTTTAAAGAGTCAAAATCCAGTTTTACATCCAAATTATTGGAAACAAGACAGCCGCCGGAGGGTCCGCCGATTTGTACGGCTTTAAATTCCCCGTCGTTCTTAAGACCGCCGCCGATATCAAAAACAATTTCACGAAGGGTGGTTCCCATAGGTACTTCTATCAAGCCTGTGTTTTTCACACTTCCGGTAAGGGCAAATGCCTTTGTTCCCGGACTTCCTTCCGTACCGATTTCATGGTACCACTCTGCCCCGTTTTTAATAATCATAGATACGTTGGCATAGGTTTCCACATTATTTAACACGGTAGGCTTGGCAAAAAGTCCCTGTTCCACCGTTCTGGGAGGCTTTGTACGGGGCATACCTCTTTCTCCTTCGATAGACGCCGTTAATGCACTTCCCTCTCCACAGACAAAGGCACCCGCTCCGCGGTTAATATGGATACGGAAGCCGTAACCGGAGCCTAAAATATTATCTCCTAAGATTCCGTTTTCTTCTGCCTCCTTAATCGCGATTTTTAAACGCTTGATTGCCAAAGGATATTCGGCACGAACATAGATATAGCCTTCCTGGGCACCGACAGCATAACCGGCAATAATCATACCCTCCAGCATTTTATGAGGGTCGCCCTCCATTATACTTCGATCCATGAAAGCGCCAGGATCTCCCTCATCACCATTACAGACTACGTAACGGATTTTTTCCGGCTGTCTGGCAACCTGCTTCCATTTATAGCCTGTCTGGAAGCCGCCGCCTCCACGGCCACGCAGGTTGGATTTTAAAATTTCTTCCACTATTTCCACGGGAGACATTTCAAATAATGCTTTTTCAAGGGCTTCGTATCCACCCATTGCTATGTATTCATCCATGTCTTCCGCATTGATATGTCCGCAGTTTTTCAGTACAAGTCTCGTTTGCTTCGCATAAAAAGGTATTTTTTCCTGCTCAGGATATATCCTGCCGTCCTGTTCATACAGTAAACGCTCTACCGGTTGTCCCTTTAAAACGGTCTTTTGAAATATTTCCTCACAATCCTCTTCCTTCACCTTAATGTATAAATAATTCCAAGGTTCTATACGAACTAAGGGGCCCATTTCACAAAAGCCATGACAGCCGCTCTGGTGTACTCCTATATGAGCTGCTTCCGGTCCGAATTCTAATGAAATTCCTTCTATGCCTTCCGCCATTTCTTTTAATTTCTTATAAATCTTTTCCGAACCGCCTGCCAGACATCCTGTGCCTGCACAAATCAGGATACGGCAGTCTTCTTTTTTTATTTTATTGATTGCCTGCTTTCTGGATATCTGCAGGTCTTCTCTGCTCTCTAATTTCATGCCTGCTCACCCCTCAATCCTGCGATAAGTTCACTTACCTTTTCCGGTGTCATAGACGGATGTACTTCATCATTTACCGTAAGTACCGGTGCCAGGCCGCAGGCACCTAAACAGGATACCGTTTCCAGTGTGAACAGCATATCGTCAGTTGTGTGTTTTTCTTTGGATAATCCCAGTTCCTTATACAGTCTTTCTAAAATAAGGGATGATTTTCTTACATGACATGCCGTGCCGTCACAGACACGAATGACATACTTTCCTTTTGCTTCAAATGAAAAGTTTTCGTAAAACGTTGCCACACTATATGCTTTTGCCTCATTGATCCCCAGCTGCAGAGCAACGTAACTTAACAATTCAGAAGGCAGGTAACGGTAATACGCCTGAATATCCTGAATAATAGGTATCAGAGCTTTCTGTATTCTGCCATGCTCTGCGATGATTTCATCAGCTTTGTCATAATACGATTGTTCTAGCATTCTAAACCTTCCTTTCTCAAAGTCGTACTTGTATTTTACTATATTATTGAGAATCAATAAAGAGAAATTTGATAAATTTTTATCAGACTTTTGTTTTTTTACAAATACAATAAAAAATCGAATGCTTTTACATCTCTGAAATCATTTTATCACCAAAAATTTCAATCCAGTCTCCGGTAAAATCATCTACGGCTTTTAAAATAGAAGGCATTTTCAAGGCCTGAACCAGTATTTGCGGATCCATAGTTGCGGCCTGTGCCCCTGCCAGAAATGCCTGGTCTACCTGTCCCGCATTTTTAAAGCTGGCGGCCAATATTTTAGCCGGATATTCGTACTTCTCTATCATGGCTGCAAAGCCGGCAATTACCTCATCGGGATTGATGCAGCCGGCTTCCATCCGATTATAGTAGGGCGCAATAAAATCCGCTCCCGCTTCCATCGCCAAAAATCCCTGCTGCTTTGTATAGACTGCGGTAGCCGTGACATGAATACCCCGGGCCTTTAACAGCCGGATTACTCTTATTCCTTCTAAGGTTACCGGCACTTTTACATAAACCTTATCGTCCACCTTCTGCACAATAGCATCCGCATCCTTCAGCATACCGTCAGCATCCTTTGCCGTCACTTGAATATGAAGGCTTTTTTCCTTTCCGATAACGGAACGGATCTCCCTCATATGTGCAAAGAAATCCACTTTTCCTTCTTTTTTTATAATCGTCGGATTTGAGGTAACTCCCGTAACAGGAAAATATTCCTGATAAAATCTAATATCCTTTAAATTTGCCGTATCCAATAAGTATTCCATTTCCTTAATCTCCTTTAAATAATTTTGACCTTTATTCCCTGTTCCTTTAAAAATACAAGCTCCTCTTCGGGTATACCCGAATCCGTTATAATTTCATACACATCTTCTAATTTCAAAAAAGAAACTGTCCCCGGTTTTTTGAATTTTTCGGATTCTGTCAGCACATATGTGTGCTTTGCGGATTCCATCATGGTCCTTAACGTATCCAGCCGGATTAAATCATCTCCCGTAAAACCGTTGTTCCGGGAGTAGCCGTCCGCACCGACAAATATTTTATCTACCATAAGCTCTTTGATACATGCTTTTGTCATAGGTCCTACAACTGCCTGCCATTTCTTTTGATAATTTCCTCCAAGCAGTACGATATTTACATTGGGGAAGTCTTTAACAAAATTCGCTATATGGGCGGAATTCGTAATAATGGTAATATCCTTCTTCTTTTTTGCCAGCTCCTCGGCAAATAAGGCGCAGGTAGAGCCCGCCTCAATAATAAGAGTTTCTCCGTCTTCTACGGAATCCGTTGCAGCTTCTGCAATTTGTTTCTTTAATTGGTAATGAAAGGCCATACGATAATTAATATCATTAGGATCATTTAAAACGGCAAAGCCTCTTTCTCTTTTTAAAATCCCCCTTTCAGATAAGGCATCCAAATCTTTCCTGACGGTTACATTGGAGGTTTTCAGATATTCCGCCAATTCATTTACTTCTACCTTTCCATGCCGGCTTACGTATTCCACTAATAATGCATGTCTTTCCTTCATTCTCCGCACCCTTTGCCACTTTTTTTTCATCATAACACCTCGTTTCTTACGTGTCAACTTTTACTTTCGTACGAAAGTTTTTATCTTTCTTATGTTTACTTTGTATCTTACCTATGCTATACTGTAAATATCTCATTTAATTAAAAGGCTTAAGGGAATCATAATATAAAAATCTTAACCAGGAGGATACTGAATTGAGTAAATATCTGATTGCCCACGATTTAGGTACATCCGGCAATAAAGCTTCTTTATTTTCTACGGACGGACAATTGGTAAAGAGCTTTACCGTCCCCTATCATGTTCATTTCTTTTCAGATAACCGTGCGGAACAAAACCCAATGGATTGGTGGAATGCCGTATGTCTGGCAACCAGAACCATCGTATCGGGAATCAATCCTTCCGACGTATTGGCCATATCCTTTTCCGGGCAGATGTCTTCCTGTATTATTGTAGACAGCATGGGTATGCCCCTGCGTCCCGCACTTATCTGGGCAGACCAGCGTGCAAAGGAACAGACTCTGCAATTAAAGGAAAAAGTCGGCTTTGACCGTATGTATGAGCTGACGGGCCACCGTGTCAGCGCCGGTTACAGTTTGGAAAAGCTCATGTGGATAAGAGATCATGAGCCGGATTTGTATAAAAGAACCTATAAGATGCTTTTGGCAAAAGATTTTATCATATATAAACTGACAGGAAAATTTGTCACTGATTTTTCCGACGCTTCCGGAACCAACATCCTTGATTTAAAAA
>CAMJWQ010000015.1 GCA_946409475.1 uncultured Lachnospiraceae bacterium | reverse complement strand
GAGTATTGGTCTTTTTTAATTTTCCTAATCTAATCCTAATTTTTCTTTTAATTCCCTGGTAATTTCATAAGCACTGTATTCCATTGGAATTACATAATCATCTCCTTCACCGTGAAGAGGAAACCATACTTGTGCATAAAACGGATTTGTTTTCGCAATGTTTCCATAATTCCATTGCTTTCTTAAACATTCCGGACACCAATGTCCTCCCTGCAGTACTGCATTTACCGACAGCTTAAACTTATGGCCGTCCGCACATTTCCATTGTATCGGTTTATGAATATCGGAAACTTCTTTTTCCAGGCATTCTCCTCCGCGGAATTTTGCAGCTTTTTGTAAATCCTCTATGGTCAGATTTTCAATTCCTTTTTCCTCATCATATCCATGATTTAAGAATGTTTCTTTTTCATCAGGATGGAAAAATTCATATTTGCCGGAACCTGGTATTGCCTTTTGTTTTTCTCTTGAACCGAAGAAGGCATGAATCCAATCCTCTTTTTCATTTTCAAACATCCAGTAGGTTCCCATTACCTTATGTCCTATTTCTATATTATGTGCTTTCATTTGTTCTGCCGTCGGGAAAGCAGCGCGGATCATAGGATTTGCCGCCATTAACTCCATTTCCTGCTTTACGCCGCCCCAATACTGTTCTGCGGGAATGCAGCGAAAATGAAGTATTTCGTCCAAACGATCGGAGTCCGTATAATAATGACCATGGAAATTATACTGTGCAACCATTTCGGTATCATAAATATCTGCGTACTTAATCCCAAACGGATCCAGCATCATATTACTTAATTCCCATGCGGTAAGACGATAGCCTTTTCCGCTGCTTAAGTTGTATGCCTTCCTCCAGAATTCCTCCGGAACCCATTCCTCACACAAATTAGCCATGCAAATACCGGATTCAATAGAAGTACTCCATTCCAATACATTATTAGGCGGTTGATGGAAGATAATTGGCTCCTCTCCTGCGTTTTCATTACTTGGATGCTGTCCTGTCTGCCTGATGGATACCCAGTGCTTAAGGCCCGAATCATACAATGCCATTTCTGAAAATACTTTGGATAGTGCATAGTAATCAAAAATGGACGGATTTATGGGATCTCCCACACGTCCAAAATGAATCGGTGCCGTACGGCCTCCTGTCATAGCTATGGTTGCCACATAAGCGAAATGAATCTTATCCGGGTCAGGCTGTACTTTAATCGCTTTAATGATGTTCAGTGTAGAGCCTATGTTCGTATATAAGGTTCTCTCCGGATATTTATCGGCCTCCGGTGATACCATCGCCCCAATGTGAAGTACATAATCAGCTCCCGACACTCCTTTTAGGATAGTGTCGTAATCTGCCATATCACCCCATATTACTTCCAAATTGGGATCCGCCATCTTTCTCATTAATGCTTTATTTTTTTCTGATCTTCGTGCAATGGCACGCACTTTAAAACGGTTCCTGCGGCTTAGCAGCTGCTTGATTGTCTCCTGTCCCATAATTCCGGTGCCTCCGGTTACAAAAACAACCCTCTTAGGTTTTACCGCATCCGCATGCACCTGTGGGTCATCAAAGGTCATGGCTACATCAAATGCTTCTCTTGTCGCAGTAATTGCCTTTCTTGCCATAGCCGCATCTCCCACCGCAAAGTATGCAATCTGATTTTCTCTGCATGCCGCTTCTAATTCTTCACCGCTTCTTGATTTTGCTCCGATTGCCATTACCGCATAGTCGCAGGGATAAGTTACCTTTTCTCCGTCCTTTATACCGGTTACTTCGCCCTGTCTGATTTCTGTCACAGTAACCTCGGTCACGGCATTGATTCCCGCTTCATAAACATGCTCTGTCACACTAATTTTTCTTGTATGCCCCATATCCTGGCAGAATTCCTTCATCATCTCAAGATCTGTTACTTTACAGCCTCTTTCAGCCAGATATTCCGCTGTTTCCATACCAACCATACCGCCGCCGATCACAACTACGTTACCTGACAGATTTGCAGTTCCATTTAACACATCATGAGAATTTACAACAAACGGTAAGTCGGCTCCAGGCACATTTGCCGTTATCGGAGTTGCTCCAATCGCATTAATCACTGTGTGCGGTTTCATTTCTGAAATCAGTTTTTCAGATACCTTTGTATTCAGGCGAATATCAACACCAAGCTTTTCTGCTTTCTTTGCCATTTTTATAACTGCTGTTTTCATTTCTGCTTTTCTTGGTGCTTCACCGGCAGTTAAAAACTGTCCGCCTAATTTATCTGCCGCCTCACAAAGAATAGGAGCATGCCCGCGCTGCTTTAAGGTAATAGCTGCCATTAGCCCCGCAATTCCGCCGCCTGCAATCAATACCGTTTCCGGCTTGTCCGTCTTCGTAATACGACAGGCTGCTTCACGGCCAAGAGCAGGATTACGAAGACAGGTAATATGCGGAATTTCCATGCTTTCAAATCCATCATAACAGCCTTGATTACATCCCACACAATAATCAATATCTTCTACCAGGCCGTTCATTGCTTTGTTACAGAATTCTGCGTCCGCAAGCTGGGCACGTCCCATTACGAGCATATCCACCTTATCTTCTTTTAATATCTGTTCCGCAAGCTCAGGCGTATTAATGCGTCCCACTCCTACTGTCAGCATACCTGTTTCCTTACGGATTCTTGCCGCATTTTCAATATTAAAAGCTTTTGGAAGATCAATGGAGGGTACCTCATACTTTAATCCGGCTGTTAAAATATTACCACGGGATACGTCCAATACATCAACTCCGGCTTCCTTTGCCAATTTACAGAACGCAATCACCTCTTCAATTGTCAAGCCGTTTTCCAAATAATCATCATGCGCGTCAATTCTCATGAAAAGCGGCATATCCTCCGGCATATTGGCGCGGATCGCACGAATCACCTCCAACGGAAACTTTGCACGATTTTCAAAGGAACCGCCGTACTCATCCGTTCTGTGGTTGATTCCCGCCGATAAGAAAGAATGGGGCAGGTAGTTGTGCGCACAATGAAATTCAATACAGTCAAATCCCGCCTCTACAGACCTCTTTGCAGCAGCACCATAGCAATCTATTATTTCCTTTATCTGCTCCAATGTCATTCCGGGCAGTGTGATTTCAGGGGTGACCGGCATATCGCTTGCCACTAATATCATAGCCGTTTTATCCATGCCAACAGCCAGGCTTCCCTGCCAAAGCTGAATCCCCGCCTTGCCGCCTGCTTTATGAACGGCATCTGTTAATTTTTTTAGCCCGGGTATATACATATCCTCACTAACCGATAAAAATTTTCTTGGTGCACTTGGCGTATGCACACTCGCAACCTCCGTCATATTAAGACCTGAGCCGCCCTTTACCCTTTCAACGTGGTATTGAATTAACTGCTCACTGGCCATACGTGAATTATCCACAAATTTTGTTCCCATCGCCGGAAAGACCACTCTGTTCTTCAGCTTCATCCCTTTAATCTGAATAGGGGAAAATAATGTTTCAAACATAAAAAACCTCCTTAATTATTAGTGCCTTTATTGTAATATGTTCCGTGTATGGATGGTCAAGCAAAGTATTTGAAAAAATATATTGTTAAATTTTAGTCACTTTATACAATTTTTAATTCCTGTTTTCGACAATCTCATCACAGAAAAATTACGCCTCACTTGGAATCCCTTCGTCCCTGTGTTATACTGGTTGAAGTAAACATATATTTATTAATTAAAGTGTTTCGTCACGTCACGGTTATAAAATAGATGAGGAAAATTTATGCAGATTCAGGAAGTAATGAAAGAAACCGGATTAGGTAAAAGAACCATTCATTATTATATTGAAGAACAATTGATAAGACCAAAAATAAATGCCAAAAACGGATATAACATATTCTCAAAGTCAGACGTGGAACAATTGAAAATGATTCAGCAGCTTAGGAAAGCGGATTTTTCCATTAACGATATACGGTTGATCTTACAGTATCCGAACACGATTCACTACTATCTTGAGCGGCATGAAACGCAGCTGGAAAAAGATTATGATTTATTGAAGCAAAAGCTTGACAGCCTTAAGCAGTTTAGTGCCCGGCTCCCGATTATCGTATCCTATGATGATTTATATCATGCATTAGTCAGTACTTTCTTTCCCGATAAAGGTGCGGCGCTTCACCCCCTCTTTAGCAAGGATAACGATGCCAAGCTGGTATCCTTATTTTTGTGGGGTTCTTTCTTGAAGGATATCCCTATGACAGAATACAGACAATATTTGTGGCAGAAAATTTTAAAAGAAATGTCTAAGGCTAATGATTCCAACATTATAAATTTAAAAAAATATTTGAACCTGCTTTCTGCGGATGAATTGGATGAAGAATTCACAAGACGCTATGCTTATATTCAGGAAATTATTAACCTTTCTCCAAAGAATTATGGAACCTACATCGAATATATGAAATCAAAACTTACTGCCATAGCTGCAGATGCAAAATTTCAGACAAAATGGTGTAATTCTTACTTTACGTCTACCTTACCTGTTACTTATTTGTATGATTCCTCCATTAATGGTTTAGTCCGCGAGCTTAGTCCCCATTTTACCAAATATACGGACAACATTTATGTTTGCTGTGAGGAGGTCTATAATTGGCTGCATACTCCAAAGGGTGAAGTAATCCTTTTAAAGCTTTTACACAGCTTAAAGGGATATATTAACATTGAGGACTATCATCACGGCGAACTGGCCGCACTCGTCGGCCTGGCATACTAGTACCAGTGTGCTGGCTGCCGCAGGTATTCTCTTCTCTTATAATACTTGAAATGCATCCACTGTCTTCTTTAATTCTTCAGCGATTTTAACAGACCTGCTCATATGGTTCTTAATATCCTCCATATGCGTAACAATATCTCCTGCGGCATTTGTTACATTTTGCGTCCCTCCCGCACTTTCACTAATCGTTGCCGCCATACCTTCCATGGCCCGGGAAGTCTGTCCCATATTATGCGAAAGCTTTTCGCCGAAGCTTTCAAAGGTAACCATAATTTCATCTATACTTTTTGCATCACTATCATATTGACTGCCTGTATTTACCATGGCAGCATAATCCTCCATTACCTTTTCCTGCAGGAAATCTATCATATGGCTTCCGCTCCCGGCGATTTCAGATACGGATGCAGTAACGGTCCGGCTGACAGCTTGAATTTCAGATGCTATTTCTTTTGCATTATCTGCCAATGCTCTTATTTCTTCAGCAACTACCGCAAACCCTTTTCCTGCTTCTCCCGCTCTTGCCGCTTCAATGGAAGCATTTAGTGCTAATAAATTGGTTTGAGCCGCGATTCCCAATATTTCATCACTAAGTTCCTTTATTTTTTTCACTTCCTCCGTTTGCGAAACAGCATTTTGCACTTCAGCATTCATTTCTTCCACCATTTTTTTAGCAGAAATCTGTGATGCAATGGCAGTATTTTTGAATACATCTGCTCTTTGTGTTATCTCATCCGCAAGCGTTACTCCCTCTAGAGCTTTTGCCGTTATGTCTTGTACGTCCTGCCGTATTTCTTCCGTTGCGGCATTAATCTCCTCCGCAGATGCGGACATCTCCTCCATACCGGCCGCCATTTCTTCCATCGTAGATGAGGTTACGTCAATCAATTCAAAAGTCTCCCGTATATCTTCATCTATTTTACAGGTAGCAGCACCTAATGTCTCCGAAGCCTGTTTTACATCCTTAATGGTAGCCTGTAACGTACTGATAAACCTATCGATGCCCCTGCATAAAGCCCCTATTTCATCTTCCGACAGATTCCGTATTCTTTCTGTCAGGTCACCTTCTCCCTTTTCAAGCTTCTCAATAATTCTCTCCAAGGTCCCTGCTGCCCTTTTCGTAGGTTTTATAATATAGTGCCCTGCCAAAATCAAAAACAGAAATGCCATCACAAGAATTACTGCCCCACTGCCTAATGCGGCGTAAATACCGGCCTTCAGATTCCATGTTATGCTTGTGGATAAATCCAGGACCTTCTCCATATCTCCGTTATTTGCATGGTAAAATAATTGTTCCACACCTTCCCTGATTCTACCGAAGGAAAATACATCATTAATAATCAACAGCTCGGCTATCAGCACAATTGTATACAGTGCAACGGATATCTTTGTTTTTAACTTCCAATTTTTAATCTTTGACATAATACACTCTCCTCTTTTGTTTTGATTTTTTACAGACCCCTATTTTTTTTACTTATTTATTAATTTTTTAATTCCCCTTACCGGGTGTCCATTTGCCATTTCTACAATAAATTCTGCAAAATTATATGACAGCTTGCCGCAGGAATTGATCACCATGCTCCTTACGGAAGCATCCACGGAAGACAGTGCGGACATGCGAAATTTTACATTTGCATAATCCGGTTTGATTCCCATACCTTTGGCAATACTTTTTTCAATTGCAGAAGACATTATCTCAGCAATTTTGCTGAAATTGCGCAGCTCCATTAATGTATTGTCCATATTAAAGCTTCCCCTTATAAGCCTGGTGTCATCAGGCATAGGACGTCCCATTAATTTTTCCCATTCTTCTTTGGCAGGATGACCTTTCGGATTTTCATACCAGCTGCCCTTCTGCCATGAGGGCACTAAGATTGTCTCACCCTTTTTCTGAATGGAAGCACTGAGACGAATATCTGCCGAGGATGCTCCTACCAAAATTTCATATATCCCTTCCGGTACCTTCCATCCCTCTTCATAAACCGCAAAGCTTCTGTCCTCTAATGTAAATGAAATTTCCCTGCTTTCTCCTTTTTCCAAAAACACCTTTTCAAAGCCCTTTAATTCTTTTTTTGCACGATAAATTCCGTCCCGGGGTGCACCCACATAAAGCTGAACCACTTCCGCCCCCGCCCGGCTTCCTGAATTTGTCACGGTAACCTTCACCGAATGTTCCCTGACCTTCAAATCAGAATACGTAAAGCTTGTATAGCTCAAGCCATATCCAAAAGGAAATCGTACCTTCACGTCTGCTTTTTCATAGTAGCGGTAGCCTACATAAATTCCCTCCCTGTATTGGGCATTTTTACGGGTATCCGCATAATAGCCAAAGCTGGGTATGTCTTCCTCTTTCAAAGGCCATGTTTCTGTCAGCTTGCCGCTGGGATTTATCTCTCCTCTAAGAAGGTCCGCCACCGCCTTTCCCTCCCGACTGTCCGCATAGCCCCATGTAAAGCACTGCCTTCACTTTATCCCACCAGGGAAGGAGCATAACACTGCCGCCCATTAAAACGACGATCGTGTTGGCATTTCCTTTCACCGCAGCTTCTATCATTTTATTATGTCCCTCAGGCATACTCAAATTTTCCCTGTCAAATCCCTCAGACTCATATTGACTGGGGAGTCCTGCAAAAACAATAGCAAGCTCTGCATTTTTAGCCGCTTTTTCCACTTCTTTGAGACCAGATTCCGTAATATTACCAATAGCATCGCATCCTTCCACATAGGGGATATTCTGCAATGCATCTGTCACGTTAATTAATTTTGTAGGGTTAATTTGACTGCTTCCGGTACCCTGATACCGTATTTCTTCTGCCATATGACCTATCAGAACGGCTTTTTTTATATCCTTCACCGGTAATATTTGATCTTCATTTTTCAGAAGCACCGCACCTTCCGCCGCAGCTCGCACTGCCAGCCTATGGTGTGCCTTTTTATCATAAGCTTCATGCTCCTTCTGCTGTAATGCCTCCTGACCTCCAAACACAGTTTTTAAAACGCGCTCCGCACATACATTAATATCCTCCTCTGATAAACGTCCCGTTTTTACTGCCTTTAAGACCTCCTTTTCCTGATAGGCAGATCCCCCCGGCATGCTTAAATCACACCCTGCCTGAAATCCCTTGATCCGGTCGCCCATAGCTCCCCAATCAGTAACCACCATACCCTGAAATCCCCACTCCTTACGAAGGATATCTGTTAACAGCTTTTTATTGTCACTGCAGTAGGTACCGTTTATTTTATTGTAAGCACACATAATGGTCGCCGGCTGGGATTTTTTTACCACTGCTTCAAAAGCAGCCAGATAAATTTCTCTTAACGTCCTTTCATCCAGCTGGCTGTCTGAGCTAAATCTTTTGTATTCCTGGCTGTTGGCGGCAAAATGCTTGACACTGGCTCCAATTTTACAGGACTGTATTCCGTTCACAAAAGAAGCCCCCATTTCACCTGAGAGATAGGGATCTTCTGAAAAGTATTCAAAGCTTCTTCCGCATAAGGGATTTCTTTTGATGTTAACTCCCGGTCCCAAAACAACAGAAACATTTTCCGCTTTTGCTTCTTCCCCGATGGCTTTTCCGACTTCCCTCATCAATTCCCTGTTCCATGTTGCTCCGGTGGTAACGGCCGTGGGAAAACATGTGGTGGCAATTGCTTCATTAATTCCCAGCATATCTGCTTCCTCATTCTGCTTTCGCACCCCATGGGGTCCGTCTGTCATCATAACCGATGGTATCCCATATTCTTTAAAATCCTTGGTATGCCAAAAATTCTTACCGCTGCAAAGGGAAATCTTTTCTTCCATCGTCATTTTATTTACACTATTTTTATAATTCATATTTTTTGCCTCCTTTTCTTTTTCTAGCTGATCAGCCCTTTTCTTTTATATGTGATGCAATTTCCATCATCTTTTCATAACAATTATCAAAAAATATCTGATATCCTCCGCAAAAGTAATTTTCGAAGCAGCCCGTTTTCTCATTATATTCTCTATTGCGCTGGCAGCCGCACCGGCAGATAGAATAATATTTACAGGCCATACTCTCTCTGCTGATCTGCCGTGATTTTTCCTCAAATCTTATTTCTTTTCTTTTTTCTTCCATATCACTTAATTGATGACTATTAAAATTACCCAGCCGGTATTCATCAAGCATATAGAAATCACAAGGGTACACACTCCCATCTGCTTCCACCACATATTGAATTCCGCAAAAGCCCCGCTGGTCGCAGGCTTCCGGAGCATATCCGCAGAGAATTCCAATATAGTTCTCAAATTGACGAATATAAGGCTGCTGCCCCTTCTGCAAATCGGCATACCATAATTCAAACAAACGGGTGAGAAAAGCACCGTATTCCTCCGGATGTAACGCATATTTATTTTTACCCCGTTCTTCTCCCAAAGGGTCCAGGCATGCAATATATTGCTGATAGTGCCAGCCATTTGCCTTACAGTGATTATAAATTTCATCAACACAGGAGGAGGCTTCTCTGGTCACTACCGTTAAAATATTATAATCCACCTGGTATTGATCCATTATCTTTGTAGCCGCGTGGATTTTATCAAAAGTTCCTCCGCCTTCTTTACCGTGACGGTACCGGTCATGAATCTTTTTTGTTCCGTCTGCCGAAATACCGATCAAGAAATGATTCTCTTTAAAAAACCTGCACCATTCCTCGTTAATGGCATATCCATTTGTCTGGAGCGCATTACTAACAGGTATCTGGTTTTTATTATATTTATTTTGATAAAAAATTACCTTTTCAAAAAATGCAAGCCCCCGTAAAGTAGGCTCTCCTCCTTGAAAAGCATAACTGATCGAGCCCTCCGCACGAAGGATTGTTTTCCGTATCACATTTTTTAAAGTCTCCTCCGTCATCATTCCATAGGTTTGTATGCTCCTCTTATGGGTTTCGTCACAATAAAAACAATAATCACAAGACATGTTACACAATCCCGAAGCAGGTTTTATTAATACGCTGATTGGCGGCATATACATCCCTTTCCTTTTTGATTATTTATCTTCTAATCTTTAATTTATCAGTTATTCTTTCAATAGTATTGTAAATTTGAGTTCATTATTGTAATATCAATTATAATATATATTATTACGATTGGAGGTTTTAACATGTTTCCCGATAGCAAGGAATATTGCAGGCGGTATTACCAGACTGCTCTCATTCCCCTTACAGGCTATAATCCCTATGGGGAGATTTTGTTCTCCTTTCCCGCTCTTTTTTCTAATCCCGATTTGACGCAGCAGATTTTACCAGCCTTATTAAGGACATCAAAAAATCCGGATTATTTTATAACAAAGTCCTTTTTCTACTATGGAATGATAAAAATACGAAGTACCTCCGAGTTAATTCTTGCCGGTCCCGTTTCATATATGACACTTACCCCCTCTGCCATAAAAGATTTTTTGAGAGAATTAGGCATCTCCACCAAATATGAGCAGGATATTACCAGTGTATTCCATATGACACCCATACTTTCCCCGCACCGTTTTTTAAGTGTATTAACCTATCTCCACTACTGCCTTAACGGGGAGTCTCTGGACCTTGAAAACCACTTTCATATATCTTCCGATACGTTTCGTGACGAAATCTCATGCCAGCATTCTAACCAGATATATCGTATGAAGGAAGAACAGCAATTTCATAATACCTATCAATTGGAGCAGCAATATTTGAGTTGTATTACAAATGGAGAACCGGAGAAATTGCATACCTTACTCAAAGAGACAGCACCTTCTTTAAAGGAAGGCACCATTGCCGGCAATGCCCTTCGCCAGTCTAAAAATATTTTTATTGCGGCCACTACCCTCTCTACCAGAAGTGCCATCAACGGCGGGCTTGATATAGAACAGGCCTATCAGCTCAGCGATATCTACATCAGGGAATGTGAGAAATTACAGTCTCCCGGTGCTCTTGTTAATCTGCAGTTCACTATGATTATGGATTTTGCGGAACGGGTGGCCCGCAGTAAGTTTCCCGCCGACATGTCGCAGGATATTTTTGAATGTATCCAGTACATCTCACGTCAGACCAACAAAGTACTTCGTATTGAGGATGTGGCTGCCCACATAGGAAAAAGCCGGTCCTACGCATCGAAAAAATTCAAGACAGAATTAGGGTTTACCATGCATAGCTTTATCATGCGCTGTAAACTGGAGGAGGCCAAGAGCCTGCTTACCTACTCCGCTATGAGTCTTAGCGAAATAAGCAGCTATTTATGTTTCTCCAGTCAGGCTTATTTTCAAAATGTTTTTAAGAAAAAATATGGTGCTACTCCCATGCAATACCGGAACAGGACCAGGAAATAATTTTTCCTTTTATATAGCGGCGGCAGATAGTAACAGCCGCAGTATCAATCCTGTCACGCCGCACAAGGACATGGTCAAAATAGGATTCCATTTCCACTTTCTGAGGAGAATAAAAGCTGTTAAAAAAATACCTCCGCCAATCCAGTCTATATTATTCAATGCTGTTTTTTCACCCTGAAACAAAACCAGATTTAAAATAGACAATCCGGCAGCCGCAATTAATGCCACCACCGCAGGTCTTAAGCATGATAAAATATTTTGTAAAGCCGATCCGCTTTTGTATTTATAATAAACATATGCCAGCAAAGATACGATAATACAGGAAGGAAATATACATCCCAGCGTAGCAATAACGGCACCGCTCAACCCTGCAATGCGTATTCCCACAAAGGTAGCGGAATTCACTGCAATAGGTCCCGGTGTCATCTCCGCAATAGTAATGAGATCTGTAAATTCCTTCATCGTCAGCCAGTTGTGCGTGTCAACCACCTGACTTTGTATAAGGGGTATAGCTGCATATCCTCCTCCTATGCTAAATAATCCAACCTGTATGAAGCTAAAAAAAAGCTGTATATAAATCAAGATTTCATCTCCTTTCTTCTGCGTACCACTTCTTTGCAAATCCCTATTACCGCCGCTGCCAAAATAATATAAATAACATTCACTTTAAAGAAAAAGGTAAACAAAAAGGCCAGCAGCATAACGAAAATATTGACATAGGATTTTTCTTTTACTACATTGGACCCCAGGCTGCATACAACATCCAGAATAACTGCGGCAACCCCTGCCTGCATTCCGTTTAAAACAAGGGCCACATATGTGTTGCTTGCAAAGGCTTCATAAAATAAGGAAATCACGCTTAAAATAACCATAGGCGGAAGTATTGTTGCGATAATGGCCGTCAGCATACCTGCAAACCCGCACACGCGCCACCCTACGAGTATTGCCGCATTAACGGCTATGGCTCCGGGAGATGACTGGGCAAGGGCTGTCAAATCCAGCATTTCCTGGTCATCTAACCACTTTAGTTCATCAACGTATTTGTGCTTCATAAAAGTTACTATGACAAACCCGCCGCCAAAAGTGAATGAACTGATATAGAGATTACTTAAAAATAATTTTACAAGTTTTTTTGACTTTTGTTTTGTTTGCACTTTATTTTTCATATTACTCCTCCTGTCATTAGTATATCTCTTGCTATTTTATAATTAAAATGCTATTATTTTATATAATACATAATGTTTTTGATATGAAGGGCGGATAACATGACATTACGGCATATGAGAATTTTTATTCAGGTATATGGTACTCAAAATATAACCAAGGCGGCAGATATTCTTCACATGACACAACCCGCCGTCACGCGGGCCATCAAAGAAATTGAACAATATTATGGGGTCACTCTTTTCGACCGTATTAACAGGCGTCTTTCGGTAACAGAAAGCGGCAAACAGTTTTACGGACAGGCCCTGCACATTATTGACGCCTTTGATACTATGGAAAAAAGTATGCGCAATTGGGATCATCTAGGCATTTTACGTATTGGCGCAAGCGTTACCATCGGAAATTTTTTACTTCCCAATCTTGTCGGCCAATTTCAAAAAGATAATCCTCAGGTTAAAATTCAGTCTACTATTTCCAACGGAACCCTTCTGCAGGCTGCTCTCATGGATAACGGCTTAGATCTTGCTTTAATTGAAGGTAATCTTGACGAACCGGATCTGATAGGTGAGATCTACACGTATGATCATTTGGTTCTGTTACTCCCGCCTGCCCACCCTCTTCTTGCCAAGGGAAAAATATACTTTAATGATTTAATGCCCTATGATTTTTTACTTCGGGAAAAGGGCAGCTCTTCCCGCATATTTCTTGATACTATTTTATCCGTACACGGCATGGCTTTGCACCCTCTTTGGGAAAGTGTCAGTACACAGGCTCTCGTTAAAGCCGTCCATTCCGGCATCGGGATTTCTATTTTACCGGAGCCATTAGTACACGATAATATCGCCTCAGGCTTTGTAGCAACACGGTCCATAGAGGGCGAATCCTTTCAGCGCCCTCATTACATTGCATGGCATAAAAATAAATTTTTGACCAAAACCGCAAAAAACTTCATTTTATTGTGTAAAAGTTTTGTGAATGAATAGCTTATCATTTTGAAAACTTCATATTCCAATGTATTAACTTCCTTTTAATCTCCCCTCCCTGGTAACCATTTGCATTATGTTATTTTTTTAACTGTTTTCTTTTTATTTTTTTTAATTTATTACTCAATTCCTCTAATTTTTCTTTGCACAATAATTTTTCTGCATATTGATGCAGCATATTTAATGATATTTCCTTTGCCCCTTCTAATCCTTCCGGGCTTTGCAGCACCGGAATATATTCTAACAGCAATGCCTTACAGGTTTCGTTTTCCCATAATATTTTAATTGCCGTATCCGCTCCGTAAAAATCACCTTCCAGCTCTACTCCTGCCATATGATACTCTTCATCCGCCTTAAAATCACCGAATACACCACGAAGCCAGTCCATGGCCATGGGAAACCAGCCCTGCATTTGTTTATCTACCAAGCAAGAGAATCCACTTGATGTCAATGGCTTTGCAAGGGAAAGCCCATGCTTTCCTTTTTGGAAAATATGTGCTTCAAAGGGAATCTTTTTCTGATTCAATGCACTTATAAAACGTATTGTATTCTCAATGGGAACCAATTCGTCTTCGCAGGTAGAAAAAAGAAACATAGGCGGTGTCTTTTCATCCACTCTTGCTTCTAATCCCGGAACAGGAAATGCAAGCACATCTCCTATTGTCTCTAAAATGCATGGATAACCAAGTATTGCCGCATTTGGCCGGATCTTTCCCATGACAGCCAGCGATGCCGCCAGGTGTCCTCCGGCCGAGAATCCCACTACCGCAATCTTTTCAGAATCAATATACCATTCTTTCTTTTTCTCATGAATCATTTCAAGGGCATGATTGGCATCGGCCAATGCGTTCTCAAAATTTTCTTCTCTTCCTACGGAATAACGGAGAATAAAAGCCTGATAGCCTTCTGCTAAAAATGTCATGGCAACCGGCTCTGCTTCTCTGTCGGAGCATCCCAGATAGGCCCCTCCCGGACATATCAAAACAGCCGGACGCTCCAAGGCATTGGCAAGCTCCTCACTTTTATCCAGTAAGTATGCACTTAACGTTACGCTTTCTTTTTCCTTTCTTAATTTTATTTGTTCCACTTTCATAAAAATCAATCCTCCTTCTTACCTGACATGTAAATTATTCCATTTTATTTGTTTCATCCATAAATCCTATTTGTCAAATGCATCCAGAATAAGACCAAGCTCGGCATCACAGCCACTTCCTCTTCCCCATCAGTAGGAATAATTCCATCATAAAATGAGTAAAACCTGTCGCTGTCCGGCGTACCCCGGTCTGCAGCAAAGCGTTTCAGCTTTTCTTCCGGTTTATCCAGCATTATGTACTCATCAATAAGCTGCTTATGGTATTTTGGATATTGCCCCGCCATAAGATCCCCTCTTGTGGAGGAGATAGTGTAATATCCGTTTTTCTTTAAATCTCCAAATAAATTTTCTTCATGAGGCTGCATTAAATAGCTCATAGTCCTGTGTCCGTGGACATGGGGATACAAACCGGTCATAAAAGAGCATCTGGACGGAACACAAACAGGATTCTGGCAAAATGCTTTTGAAAATGTGACACCCTCCTTAGCCAATTTATCTAAATTAGGGGTATATGCCGCTTCATTTCCAAGATGATGCATACTGTCCGCCCTCATCTGGTCCGGATTGATTATAATAATATTCGGCTTCATGTTACCTCCGGATTTTATATGGTTTATTTTAACTTTCACTCCTCAATTTCACAAACTGTATCCGGCCACTTAGGAGCCGATAGCGCAGGTATAGTACCCCTGGTCTCTCACCTCTCTCGCCAAAGGATATGCTATTTCCTTTTCTCTTGGAAAATAATTTTCTTCTATCCCCATAGAAAAAGCATCTTCACCTGATATAAAAGAATGTCTGGCCGGAACGCAAACAGGTGTCTGACTGTACGCATTATGAAAACAAATACCCCCTTCCCTCAGCCGGTCCAGATTTGGTGTTATTACAACAGGATTTGTCAGGCAGTCGTATCGAAGCTGATCACACATGATTACTAAAATATCGGGTTCCATAGTCTTCCTCCTTTAATCGGTTTTTTACAGTTTATTTTACCTTTTCTATTGAGTTATATAAGAAAAGAATCTGCACTGTTATTCATTCCGATTAGTTTTTTACCATAAAGATACTCATTGTATTCCACACAATTATTTCCCATAGGCCCGCTGATGCACATCAGCGGAATATTGGCAAACGTTGCAATTGATCCGAAAATAAGTACTCCCAACAAGCTATATGGTATAAATACTCTGACAAGACAAGCACATGCTCCTATCACACAGGATATCCTATATGTTTTTTCCATGTCAAATTTTTTAATCATCGGTCCGGCCAAAACAAATCCTGGGGTACCACAGTAACAATGATTCTTTGATACCGGGTAAGAGGCGGCTTTCCATTATCTTTTACTTCTAAAATAATATGAAGTGTCAAACAGTTTTTACCCCTTGGTATAGGGGGTGCTTTAAATCCAGCCGTTTCCGTAAAACTATTATCAATTTCAATCTCCTCCATGCAATCACCGGCTTCCCTGTAATAAAACCAATGAAAAGAAAGGATATTGCCGTCCGGGTCGCTTGATTCCCCTGCATCCAGTTTAACATAGTCTCCTTCTGCCCAGGGCTTCCTCTTATTTCTATGGATATCGGTAATTGCAATATATCTTACCTTCATATTTTTCTTCCTTACTCTCATGTGGCATCCGCTCTACTTGTTCTACTGCAATCCCTTCCGCTGATATGGCCACTTTTATCCATTAATTATATAAGGTTCCTTTTTCTAATTTTATTAAATCTAAGCATTTCCTGTCATAATCAAGCAACAATGTTATTATCGTTGTATTTTTAGCATCTTTATGCTTCGCTCTGTGCCTGACGGCGCTTCGCCAGCTCACTGCGAAAATGCGGATATTTTTTATCCATATTAAACATTAATATAAGTATAAAAAGGACAGCAATTAGCAGTGCAGGAATCCATGTACTTATTGCCAGAATGCTATACAATGCACTTTGGGTTTGAGTTTGGGCACTGCCTATGTATCCTCCCATTGACAACACCCAGCCAATAAGCCCGGCCCCCACACCGGCGCCTACCTTGGCACCGAAGCTGCTGGCGCTGTTGACAAGACCGACAATTTTCTTTCCGCTTCTCCATTCTTCAAAATCTGCCACATTCGACACCAGTACCATCCCCACCATCATAAACGGCATAGTAGATAAGGATACTAACCCGCCAAATATGCACACTGCCAAAAAGCTATATGGAAACAGAATTTTACCTATTGATCCGATAATGCCGAGTGCCAGTCCCCCGATAACCACTTTCGTCGGCCCAAACCTCTTAACTAAAGGGGAAACACATATAAATCCCAAAATTGCCGGAATAAATCCAATGGCACCCATAACTCCCACAAGGCTTTCATCTCCAAAAATCCACTTTGCATAGTAAACTGCTGTGGCTCCCGCCAAGGCATAGGTAACATTTGCCGCCAGCTGTGCCAAGGCCATAATAACCCAATACCTGTTTCCGAATAAAGATTTCAGATCTTCTATGAAGCTCGCCTTTTGATGCTCTGCCTTTATGCTTTCTGTTTCTGTTCGTATTTCCTTTGCCGAGAAAAAACATACCAATAAAAGAAGAGCTCCGATTCCTGCCATAGCTAACCCCAGCATAATCCATGCATATTGTGTTCCTCCCAATACATTTGTGATGGGAATAAATGCAACGGAAAAAAACATACCAAACATATAATTAACAATTGTACGTGACACATTCATTTTTGTTCTCTCAAGCTGGCTGTCGGTCCGGAAATTAAGCAAACAGGCATAAGGAACACTGATTGCCGTACTAACCACCGCCGATGCTATGACATTGGAAACAATTGCATATATGAATTTAGCACTTTCACTTAGGCTGGCAGGCATACAAAGCAGGATTGCCACCGCTAAAAATACCGGTACAGCCATCCAAAGCAGCCATGGCCTTGCCTTTCCGTATTTTGTATTCGTCTTATCAACGATATGCCCCATCACCAAATCGGTAAATGCATCCGCTATTTTAGATATCAGCAGCGCACTTCCCGCCAGGCTTGCAGCCAATCCTATTTTATCCGTATAGAAAAAAGCAAGCTGGGCTATCAAATTCGTTATCACCGCTATACTCGAAACTCCTGCCCCATACCCCCATATATCTTTTTTACCCATCGTTAATACAATACCCTGTTTATCCACTCCCAATGAATTGTTTTTCCCCATTTTCCTTCTCCCTTTCCATACAAAGTATTACTTTGTAAGTCCATAATAAGTATATAATTCCTCCGGCGCATCATTCTGCCCCATTATGTCAATTAAGGCCCTCTGAAATCTTTTTATTTCTTCTTCATTCTCAACCGGAGAATTTTGTCCCGGATCACGCTTTAAGTCAAATAATACATCCGATTGGAGCTTATACGCGTAATGTGACCGAACCGGTATTTTGAGAACCGGACAGCCTTTTGTAAATGGCATTGGCTCCGTCATTTTTGCATTTTTCAGTTCTTCAACGGTAAAGCGTGTATTCATATGTGTCGGGAACAAGGTATACTCATTCAATTGTGCCTGCTGTGGATGGGCAGCACACATATATACATACCGTCCGTCTGTTATACTAACCGGTCCTCCGTGATATCCAAATATGGCATATTCATGTCCCCCTGCTTCCTCTCTCACTTCATTCAGCAAGGATATACCAAGCATATCCCTTGGTTTCTCCAATCCAAAAAAATCAAGAATAGTCGGTGCGATATCAATGGTTTGAACCAGTGCTTCACTATGGACACCCGCTTTCTTAATAATCGGATCCCATAGGAATAAGGGCGTATGTGTTAATTCCTCGTAATCCGGAAGAAAGCCCTTCCCCTACCAGTCATGCTCTCCTAAGAAAAAGCCATGATCCGTATTTACAATAAGCAGGGTATCCTTCCACAAGTCCAGCTCATCCATTACATCCAAAACTCTTCCAAGACTCTTATCGCAATATTCCAATAATGCCATATATTTTTTCCGTATATTGGAGATGGTCTCTTCATTTTCCGCCACAGGACAATAATTGGGCCAATCCTTTTCAAAGGGCTCATCCGGGTCAAACCATTTGCTCTGGAAATTATCCGGTGCATGAAACGGCTCATGCGGATCAAATGTCTCAATCTGTACAAACCAGTTATCATATTCTGCATTCCTTCGGATAAAATCAATTCCATTATCAAAGGTTAATGTTTGAGAAAACTCTTCCTCTTTCAGCATTCTTGAACGGTTTGCCATATTTTGCCATCCCGAGCGCCGACGTATCGGTTTTAATATATCAGGCATATATGGCGAATTCATTAAATGAGGTGAAAATTCTTCTTTCGGCAAAGAACAATCCCCAATCCATTGGTCACTTTCCTGTCCCCTGTAGCACTCCCATGTGGAATACCGGCCGTGATACGTGGCTCCCCCATCCTGGATATAATGATAATGATCCGTTGCCAAATGCGCATGAACCCCGGCCTTCTTAAGAAGTTCCGGCATAGAATCATCAAAGGGCTCCAGCGGCCCCCAGCTCCGATGTAAAAAATTAGCTCTTCCCGTATGAATTTCCCGGCGGGCAGGCATACACGGCATACTGCAGACATAGCTCTTATCAAATGTAACAGAATGCTCCCCAAGGCGTGCAAAGTTTGGCAAATCCGCCTTACAATCCGGATTATAGCAAGGCAGCATATCCCGTCTCAGCGAATCGAACATAACCATAATTGCATGCATTTAACCACTTCCTTTCAATTTTCATATTTTTTAATTTTACTTTTTCTCTCAGCATCAGGCTCCCGCACTTCCGTTTGGCTTAAATACCAGACTTTCCACGGGCATTCCCGTATCATAGTCTAATTGTCTGTCCTCATATCTCGGATCCTCCTCCTTGTGTCTTTTATAGCCTGTATATGCCCAGGAGGCTTCCCTTTTTTCTTTTCTCCAGGGTCTGTTTTCCCAGCAGTATCCGCGGAAGGGATCCCTTGTTTCATTCATATTGTCTAAAATCGCATCATGAAGCCTCACCTTTATCTCATCATATGCTTCCTCCTGAATCAGATTCTTCATCTCACCCGGATCTTCCTTTGTGTCATATAATTCATCCAAATCATGAAGATTGATGCTCAGCTTATACCTGCCGTCATAAGCACTTCGCATAAGCTGAAGTCCGCCAAAGCCATCCTGGTCATTTTCATAACGTCCAAATTCTATAAAAACATACTCATTCACCCGGCAGCTTGTATCCTTAAGCTCCGGAACCAGACTCTTTCCTGCAATGAGGGGAGGAATATGACAATCCATCATATCCAGGATAGTAGGAGTGATATTTACGTGAGAAACAGGATTGGTATCCACAGCTCCCTCTTTAATTCCCGGCCCCTTCATTAAAAATGGGATTCTGGCACATTCGTCATAAACTGCCGGTCCCTTTGCAAACATGCCATGAGACAGCAGCATCTCGCC
>CAMJWQ010000014.1 GCA_946409475.1 uncultured Lachnospiraceae bacterium | reverse complement strand
CTTTTTTACTTTTATAGGTGTTTTTATTTCAAAAGGTATAAAAATTTATATACAAATATTTTTTACCTAATAATAGTAATGGAATATATAATAAATATATGGATATTGGGAGATTATTATTGAATTATATTAAATTTGTTAAAAATAAATACAAAGAAAAATACTTATCAAAACCGTTACTCTCTTTGCTGAAAGAAAAAAAATGGCGTGAATATCTGACTGCCGTATCCTATTTACAGGAAGAAAAACGCCAGTCAGACATTTATTATGCATGGATACAGGATAACGAAAGCAAGCTCTCCTTTTTTGACCTTCATTGGTACAAGCCCTTCTTTACCATAGTAACAATAAAAGAAAAGCAAACTATGAATCATTATCATGGTTGTATGCAGGCAATTAATAACCAAAGCTATAAAAAATACGAAATTCTTGAAATAAAAGAAACTTTATCCCTGGATAAAGTAAGGGGAGATTATATCATCTTTTTATATGCAGATGATTTAATATCTTCAAATGCTTTGTCCGAAACGGCAGCAGAAATTAACCGTAGTAAAAAACCGGATATTATTTACAGCGATGAGGACGTATTGGATAAGGAAAAAGAGAAGAGAAAGGCACCTTTTTATAAGCCGGATTTTTCACCGGACACCTTAATGTCCTTTTTGTATATGGGCGGTTTGCTGGCAATCAAAAAAGAGACCTTTTTATTGGAAAGCCGTAAAAACAGTACATTATCTATATATCCCCGTATTTATAACTTACTATTATTAGCTGCTGAAAAAAATAAAAGATTTGCGCATATACCAATGGTCTTATACCACAGAAGTGATAACAATCTGTCAATCTGGGATGAAACAGAAGCTATTAAAGAAATAAAAGAAGAAGCCCTGAAAAGAAGAGGCTATTCGGGAATACTGGAATATGTACAGGAAACGAAGACATACCGTGTAAAATACAAAACAGAAAAAAATCCGTTGATCAGTATTATTATACCGTCTAAGGATAATTTTTATATGCTAAATAAATGCATAACTTCAATCAGGAATAAGACCTTCTATAAAAATTATGAGATTCTTGTGATTGATAACGGCAGTTCCCTGGAAAACAAACAAAAAATCAGGGAATTAAGTAAGAAGCTTATTTTTCAGTATTTTTATGAGCCCATGATCTTTAATTTTTCTAAAATGTGTAATAGGGGGGCGGATAAGGCAAGAGGCAGCTACCTTCTTTTCCTAAATGACGATATGGAAATCATACAAAGTGATTGGCTGGATCTGTTAGTGGGGCACGCAGGCCTGCCTTATATCGGTGCTGTTGGAGCTAAGCTTTTGTATCCTGACTCTGATATCATTCAGCATATCGGTGTAACCAACCTGCCGATTGGTCCGGTGCATAAATTAACACAATTTTCTGACCGGGATACTTATTATCATGGAGTAAATAAAACAGAATTTAATTTTCTGGCAGTAACAGCAGCCTGTTTATTAACGCAAAAGAAGAAATTTGATGAGGTAGGCGGCTTTGACGAAAACATGCCCGTGTCATATAATGATGTAGAGCTTTGCTATAAATTTTATGAGCATGGTTATTATAATGTGGCGCGTATGGATGTTGTCTTATTTCATCATGAATCCATAAGCCGCGGTGACGACAATAAGAGCAGAATAAAAATGGAACGGCTGCGAAAGGAAAGAGAATACTTATATAAAAAACATCCGCGGATCGGAAAGACGGATCCATTCTATAATCCTAATTTAGTGGACCGTAAAGCAACCTATGAACCCAATTTGATTTATGATTTTGAAACCAGGGAGCTCCTAAATAATTGTAGGGTATTTCAAAAAAATATAAAAAGAGAATGGGTTAATGAAAGCATTCAATTTACTGTTGAAGAAGTAACACAAAAAGATGGCATTATTTATCTTGAGGGCTGGGTTTTTGTTATGAATGCTGATAACAGTGTATATAAAAGAGATATTATTTTACAAGATACGGATAATGAAAAGGAGTGCTATAGAATTTCCGTATTTACAAGATATCGGGATGATGTATTGGAACAATTTCCTCATGAAAGAAATATAGCACTATCCGGGGTGGTTTCCCATATACCGGTAGCAGCCTTAAGAGCCGGCGGTAAATATAAAATAGGAGTGCTGTTAAAGGCCAAATATTCCAGACAGGTTCTGTTTCGATTTTCCGACACTTTATTGACGGTAAAGGAAGATAATGAATAAATTAGCATAGCAACGGTAAATACCCCCCCCCACACATTTTATGCGGGGGTTTTCTTGCGTATCATAATAAAATATGATAAACTGATTTTCAACAGAAATAATTACAAATATATGAAAAATATGAATGATTTATAACATATATTGGAGGAGATTATGGAATTTATTAATAATTATAAGCTGTGGTGTGAAGATCCCTATTTTGACGAGGAGACAAGGAAGGAGCTTCTGGCGATCAGTGAGGACAGGAAGGAAATAGAGGACCGTTTTTATAAGGAGCTGGAGTTTGGTACCGGAGGCCTGAGGGGAATCATCGGGGCGGGGACGAACCGGATGAATATGTATACCGTGAGGAAGGCTACCCAGGGACTGGCTAATTTTATCGGCAAGGAGGGAGGCCGGGACAAGGGCGTTGCCATTGCCTATGACTCCAGGTATTTTTCTCCTGAATTTGCCGACGAGGCGGCTCTTTGCTTGAATGCCAATGGGATTAAGGCTTATGTATTTGAATCCCTGCGTCCCACACCGGAGCTGTCCTTTGCAGTCAGGGAATTACACTGCATAGCGGGAATTGTGGTTACGGCGAGCCATAATCCGCCGGAATACAACGGCTATAAGGTATATTGGGAGGATGGTGCGCAGATCACGGCACCGAAGGATAAGCAGATAATTGATGAAGTAAAAGGTGTAACGGACTTTAAAATGGTCAAGACTATGAAAAAGGAAGAAGCCGTGAAGGAAGGTCTGTACCGTGTCATAGGAAAAGAGATTGATGACCGTTATATTGAGGAATTGAAGAAGCTTACCCTTCGCCCGGAAATTATTAAACAGGTGGCGGAGGATATCAAAATTGTGTATACACCCCTGCATGGTACGGGAAACATACCCGTACGCAGAATATTAAAGGAGCTGGGCTTTAAGCATGTCTATGTGGTACCGGAGCAGGAGCTGCCCGATTCCGGCTTCAGCACCGTCGGCTATCCCAATCCGGAGGATCCGAAGGCCTTTGCCCTTGCACTTTCTCTGGCGGAAAAGGTGGATGCGGACATCGTGTTGGCAACAGATCCGGATGCGGACCGGCTGGGAGTCTATGCAAAGGATACCAAAACAGGTGAATATGTCAGCTTTACAGGAAACATGTCCGGCATGCTCATTGCGGAATACCAGCTGAGTCAGAAAAAAGAAAGAGGAATCCTTCCGAAAAACGGGGCATTGATCAAGACTATAGTAACGACAAATTTAGCCGACCGGCTGGCAGAGGATTATCAGATTTCCTTAATAGAAGTATTGACAGGCTTTAAATACATCGGAGAACAAATCAAGCTTTTTGAAGAAACCGGATCCCATACCTATATCTTTGGCCTGGAAGAAAGCTATGGCTGTCTCATTGGAACCCATGCCAGGGATAAGGATGCGGTAGTGGCGGTAATGGGGCTTTGTGAGGTGGCGGCTTACTGCAAAAGCAAAAATAAGACCCTTTGGGATCAGATGCTGGAGATTTATGAAAAATACGGGTATTACAGAGAAGGGCTGCACTCCATTACCCTAAAGGGGATAGACGGTATTGCCCGGATTAAAACCATTATGGATAATTTAAGGAGCGACCCGCCGAAACAGCTGGCAAGCTTCCAGGTTCTTGCCGTCAGGGATTATGAGGATGGGAAAATCATGGATTTGAGAACGAAGGAAGAGAGACCGACAGGGCTTCCGGGCTCTAATGTTATTTATTTCGAATTGGAAAATGACGGCTGGTGCTGCGTGAGACCCTCCGGTACGGAGCCGAAGATTAAATTTTACATGGGGGTAAAGGGATCAGGCCTGTCTGATGCGGATACAAAGCTTAACGAACTGAAAGGAGCCTTATTGGCGCTTACGGAATAGATAAAAATGAGAAAATTGATCAATCAGATTTTTAAGTTCGGCATAGTTGGTTTTATATGCTTTGGTGTGGATTATGCCATTATGATCGCCCTCACGGAGCTGGCAGGTATTGATTACCTTATATCCAGCGGTATTTCCTTTAGTATCTCCGTGATTGTGAACTATATATTAAGCATTACCCTTGTATTTAAGACCAAAAAGGATGCCAATAAAATAAAGGAATTTGTCGTGTTTGTGGTACTAAGCCTCATTGGCTTATTATTGAACCAGGTTATTATGTGGGTATCCGTAGATGTTATGGGAATCTTTTATATGCTGGCAAAGATTGTCGCAACCGGTATTGTCATGGTTTATAATTTTATTTCGAGGAAAATATTTATAGAAGAGAAAGGTATGCAGGAAAATGAAAAATAGGATATTATTATTCATTCCCGGCTATAATTGTGAAAAGCAGATAATACGGGTACTGAAGCAATTGGACGAGAAGGTTTTAAGCTATGTGGAGGAAGTCATTATCGTAAATAACAGAAGTACGGACGAAACGGAGGCTGCCGCCGCAGGCTTTATAAAGGAAAATCCGGAATTGCCCCTTAAGCTCTTAAGAAATAAGGACAATTACGGCCTGGGCGGTTCCCATAAAATAGCCTTCCGTTATGCCATAAAAAATAAATTTGATTATGTTATTGTCCTTCATGGGGACGATCAGGGAAATATTCATGACGTACTCCCGGTTCTCCGTAAAGGTGTCTGCAGCCGCTATGACAGCTGTCTGGGAGCCAGGTTCATGAGAGGATCCAGGCTGCAGGGCTATTCAGCCTTCCGAACCTTTGGTAATATCGTTTACAATTTTCTCTTTGCCGCAGTCATAAGAAAAAGGGTATTTGACCTGGGCTCCGGCTTGAATGTATATAAGGTATCTTCTTTGAAGAGCAGGTATTATGAGAAATTTCCCGACAATTTAATGTTCAACTATTGTATGGTACTGGCAGCCTCTTTTTATGGGCAGAAGGTTCGTTTTTTTCCTATCAGCTGGAGGGAAGATGACCAGGTCTCCAATGTGAAAATGGTGAATCAGGCCCTTACGGTATTAAAAATGCTGTTTTCCTATTTGCTGAGTCCTGATTCCTTTATGGCAGATGAGCACAGGGAAACGCCGGTAGATAATTATGAGGCGGAAATGGTTCTTGATTTGCAGGATTGACGGCAAAGCTTATTTCCAAATGCAGATAAACGCAAGCCGGGGATAGGAAAGTGAGAATTTTTTGCATGAATAAAAGATTTTTATATGCAGCAGTGAATATCATGTTTTTTATAATCGCCTTTTTTTATCTGTGGAGGGAAATGGAAGGTACAACGGAACCTTTTCCTGCCATAGCCTGGCCGGCTGTCCTATGGGTGATCAGCATTATCCTTGGCTTTTTTGTCATCCATTTTTTGAAAATGTTAAGACTTTATTTTGTGTTAATTGAGCAGAAAATCGGCTTATTACGTTTTGCAAAGGTATATTTTAAGACTACCTTTGTCAATATGATGATTCCCTTTAAGCTGGGAGAAATCTTTCGCATTTATTGCTTTTCTCATGAAACAAAATTAATGCAGGTGGGAATTCTTTGCGTGGTTTTGGACCGGTTCTTTGATACCGTAGGCCTTTTGCTGTTAATCATCCCTCTTGAAGTATTTATGCTGGGCAAGGTATCCCTGCTTACGGGACTATTGCTGACAGGCATAGTTGTCATGCTGTTTATTTATCTGGTATTTTCACCTACCTATTACTATTTGAATAAATTTCTCATAGTGAATACCACATCACGCCGGTCCATCACCCTGCTGCATGCATTGGAGCAGGTAAAACTATGGTTTGATTACATCAGGCAATTAATAAAAGGCAGGTACGCCGTGATACTGCTTATTTCCCTGATGGGCTGGGCTGCGGAAGCAGGAGTCCTGTTTCTCCTGGCATTACTATTGGGCAGGGATTTTACCCTTAACAGCTACATATCCTATTTGCAGGCTATCTTTTCAACCGGTGAGAACTGGTTATTATCCTGCTATACCTTAATCAGTGCCCTTTTACTGGCAGTTACTACAGGAATTTTATATATCCTATCCTTAATGGGAAATCGAGGTAGAAAGAATGCTTAAAAGTATAGTGGTCGTATACGATGATTTGGAGAAACCGAATAATGAGATAAGAAATATAAGCGGAAACAAATCCTTTGGGGAGATTATTTTTAAAAGAAAGACCTTACGGGAGCGTATGCAGGAGGAAACAGAAAAAAATAACGGAGTAATTTCCTTTTTCTGGCTGGGGGCGGCTTATACTCCGGAAGGCTTACGCAGGGAGCTGGAGGCTATGCCGGAGAATACGGCGGTCATCCATCTCTATTCCCGTTACGGAATAAAAAACAGCAGAGAATATGCAATAACCGTACAAAAAGCCCAATACTGCAGGGAAAATTATAAAGTAGTCTGTAATGATCGGAATGCCATGGGTATTTTCTCCTGCAAACAGGAATATCTGGATTATCTGGCAAAGGGACAGAACGGTAATCAGTCCCTGTCTCCCCATTCCTTAGAGGGCTTTACCAATATGGAGGGAGATTTTTTGGTTGACTTGGGCAATGAAAGTCAATTCCTCACCTTTATTACCGGCGGCTTTGATGCCCGTTTTTTTAACAGCTTAAGGGGGGATGCTTATACCGTTACCAAATCCTCAACCAATAAGAAAAAAATAAAGGCGGAGCATGATTATTATTATCTGCTTCCCGACAGCATGAAAATGTGGTATGCCATGCCCTTTGCTTATCAGGAGGACGGGGAAAGAGCCTCCTATACCATGGAACGCTACCATATGTCGGATATTGCCATCCGCTTTATTCACGGTGCCGTCTCAATAGAAGAATTTGAAGATATTTTAGATAAATTATTTTATTTTATTTCCCATAGAGAAAGAAAAAGAATCTCGAAGGAAGAATATGATAAAATCTGTTACTCTCTTTATATCCAAAAATTAGAGGAAAGAATAAAGCTGTTAAAGCAAAATAAAAAATTTACCGTCTTTGATACCTTTATAAGGGAAGGAACGGATTTTAAGGGAATAGATGAAGTAATAGCTTTTTATAAGCGGTTATATGAGAAAATCATGCCAGGTCGAAAGCACGGGTATGAATCCGTTATCGGTCATGGGGATTTGTGCTTTTCCAATATCCTGTATAATAAAGAGGCTTCTTTATTAAGATTGATTGATCCTAAGGGGGCCGAAAAGGAAGAAGACCTGTGGACGAATCCTTATTATGATATTGCCAAATTATCACATTCCATATGCGGCTGCTATGATTTCTTTAACAGCGGACTTTATGAAATAGCAATAGAAGATAATTTGAAATTTAAAGTGGAAATAGATACGGATAACAGGCAGTACCGTGATATTTTTAGAAATTATTTGGAGACAAACGGCTATTCCTATACGGTTATCCGCTTATTGGAGGCTTCTCTGTTCCTGTCCATGCTTCCCCTTCATATGGATCAGGAAAAGAAGGTTTTCGGATTTATACTGAACGCTATTACCATACTAAAAGAGGTGGAAGAATGTTTGAAGGCTTAAGCTTTATCATTGATATTGACGGAACCCTGTGTCCCATAAAAAAACAGGAAGAAAAATATGAAGAACTGGTCCCTTATAAGGAAATGGTGGATAAGATCAGAGAATATAAAAACGGCGGTGCAAAAATAATTTTTTATACCTCCCGCAATATGAAAAGCTATGAGAATAATCTGGGCTTAATCAATGCCAACACCGCTAAGATCATATTGGAATGGCTGGATAAATGGGATATTCCCTATGATGAGATCTATTATGGAAAGCCCTGGCCGGGACACAGAGGCTTTTATGTGGATGACAGGTCCGTAAGGCCCAGTGAATTTTTACAATATACGGAAGAAGAATTGAATGCCGTATGTAAAAACGGAAAAATAAGCAGAGAAGATTAGCGGACAGGGTTAGCAGGATGAAGAAGATTCTATTACTGATCAGCGTGGGGCTGTTAGTGGGGGGATACTTAGTTCTTTTAGCTTATACCAATAATGCATACCAGGTGGAATTCAATGAAGCAACGGCGGAGACCCTGACATACCTTAAGGAAAATTTAGAAGAGACAAAGGAAAATATTCTGGAAGGACTTCTGTATAATGAGGTGGAATTGCCCTTTGATTCCCAAAGCAGCACATATTTTCTCCCCTTATCCATGGATAATTCCCTTTGGGAGACAGGAGAAATCTCCGTATCGGA
Source organism: uncultured Lachnospiraceae bacterium (assembly GCA_946409475.1). Taxonomy (GTDB): domain Bacteria; phylum Bacillota; class Clostridia; order Lachnospirales; family Lachnospiraceae; genus CAMJWQ01. Next base: position 13,471 of record CAMJWQ010000014.1, on the reverse strand, counting down.
TAAGGATGCGGAAATATTTTTTATCGACTCCATTCATGGCACGGATAAATTAACCGCCATAGCGGAAAATAAGGCCTACTCCTTTGTTGCCTGTAAGGGCGGCCGGTATAAATATTATAATCTTTTAGTGACGGGCCTGCCTGTCGTTTCCGTTAATACCAACGAAGATTATAGTGTTGTTATGCTGGAAGACAGGGGATTGTCGGAAGAATTACAGGCAGGCTCCTGCGATAAGGTTTATAGTATGACCCTGTATGATACGGTAAAGGATAGTGATTGGATACAGGATACCATGGTCGTGTTAAAACCCCGGGGATTAGTCAGCAGTACTTTTCCCAAGCAAAGCTTTAAAATGAATTTGTTAGAGCCCGTAGTCGAAGAGGATAAGCAGCTGGTAAAAAAAGATCTTTCCTTATTAGGCATGAGGGAGGACGATGACTGGATATTATATGCCATGTACAGCGACAGCAGCAAGATACGGGATAAATTGAGTATAGATATCTGGAATGAGTTATGTGCGGAAAATAATCCCTACGAGAAAAAATTCGGAACGGATTTTACATACGTAGAATTATTTATAGATGATGAATATTATGGCCTGTATGGGCTAATGCAGCCTGTTGATAAAAAACAGCTGGCTATTGATGATAACAGTAATGAAGAGCTTTATAAAAGAGATATTCCTACCGGTTTTGATTTAAGCTTTTTTGAAACAGAGTCAGGAGATATCATAAGGGGAGGCTTCGAACTAAGGGGAAGCCGGGAAGAAGTATCGCTGGAGGACTGGATTCCCTTACGGGAGCTAATGGATGTCTATCTTAAATCTGATGAGGATTTTATCCGGTATGTACCGGACATTGTAGATATGAATAACGTGCTGGAGGTATGGTTATACCTGCAGGTGGTATCAGGAATGGACAATCGGGCAAAAAACATGTACTTTGCATCGAAAAGCAATGGCAGCGGGAATACGATGTACTTTATTCCCTGGGATTTGGATCTTACCTGGGGGGACTTTCATGATCCCGATGCCTATTTGTATAATGGCTTTTTTCCGGAGCTGGTTACGGAATATATTGGCTGGGAAATAGGGGACAGAATTTTACAGTTAAATGTACAGGGGGCAAGAGAGGCCCTTCTGGAGAAATGGGATATTTGGAGAAATACCATACTGTCCGATGAGGCACTGGAGGAAAGGATTGAAGGTCTCCAAAATCAGGTGATTAATTCCGGAGCCTTTTTCAGGGACAGAAAAAGGTGGCCCCTGGGAAAATATAATAAGGAAGCGGATAACTTAAAGGAATACGCAGCGGAAAGAATGCGTTATCTGGATGAATCCCTGTCTTCCTATATAGAATTTACGACTGAGTGAAATAGGATGTGGTTAAGCTGAAGCCTTTGAGTAAACAAAATGATGAGTATCACTATCGGCATGAAAATAAGTATGTGATCACGGAACAGCAGGCAGTTATCATTAAGAGCCGGCTTTCTTCCTTTCTTGAAAGAGACAGTCATGCCGGGGAAAAAGGCATGTATCATATTCAGAGTGTATATTTTGATGATTATGATAACTCCTGTTTTTATGATAATGAGGGGGGAAATGACAGGAGGGAAAAATTTCGTATCCGAATTTATGATAAGGAAAAGGAAAATACGAAATTAGAGTTGAAGAGAAAAATAAGAGGCATGACGGTAAAAGAATCCGCAGCAATAGCTCCGGCCCAGGCAGAGGAACTGTTAAGGGGAAATTCGCCTCAGGCTTCGGCGGATAATCCAAAGCTGCTCAATAAATTGGGCATGGAAATGAAAACGAGACTCTTAAGACCAAAGGTAATCGTAGGCTATGACCGGATTCCCTTCGTGTATCCCTTAGGAAATGTGAGAATCACTCTTGATTTTAACATTTACGGTTCTCCGGAAACGAAGCTTCTTCTGAATCAGAATTTTCGGAAACGTCCGGCATTGAATACGGGATACCAGATTTTAGAAGTGAAGTTTGATGAATATCTGCCGGATGTGATTAAAGAGGCGGTTCAGATGAAGGATCTGCAATACACGTCATTCTCAAAATATTATTATTGCCGTAAGGGCAATGGGTTATCTTAGAAAAGGAAGGTGTCTTATGTGCTAAGTTTTACGGAAATATTTAAAAAATCATTTTTAGAGAGCTTTACCAATCCCGGAATGGATTTTAATTCTGTTATGGTTTCCTTATTGGCGGCAGCCATACTGGGCTTTTATATTTATCTTACATACCGGTTAGTGACCAGAAAAACCTTTTACTCCCGGACCTTTAATCATTCCCTATGGGCGATTACGGTAATAACGTCCGGTATTATATTAGCCATACAGTCAAACCTGGTAATTTCTCTTGGTATGGTAGGGGCTCTTTCCATAGTCCGTTTCCGGACAGCCATAAAGGATCCCATGGATTTGATTTTTTTATTCTGGGCAATCAGTAATGGGATCATCACAGGGGCCGGGATGTATACCTTAGCTGTTGCCATGTCCGTTATGATCACCATAGGTATTATGATTTTGGAAATACTTCCTGTTGGGAAAGCACCTATGCTTTTGGTAATTAATTGTGATAAAATGGAAACGGAAACGGATATACTAAAGGAAATAAAAAAATTCAGCAGAAGTAACCGCATTAAGACCAGAGCCTTCAGTCAGGGAACCTTGGATTTAATCATAGAGGTCAGAGTGAAAAAGCAGCAGGAGCTGGTTCGGGCCCTTTCGGAAATCCCGGATATTTCCTCCGTATCCTTAGTCGCTCATGACGGAGAGGTTGTTTTTTGACAGGATTAGGATGAATTTTGCCCTGCTGATTTGGAGCGCAGGACAGGTATCTGTTATAATAAATGAAATAATAATATAAGAGAGGGCTGTATATGACTATTGTGATTACCATGGCCGGACTGGGTTCCCGTTTTAAAAAAGCCGGCTATCAGGTACCCAAATACAGGATAGAGGCTCACGGGAAGACCCTGTTTGAGTGGTCCTTAGAGAGTCTGAGGGATTTTATGGAGACAGAGAACCGGTATATATTTATCGTCAGGGCAGAGGATGATTCCTCTTCTTTCATAAAGGAAGCCTGTGAGAGGATGGAAATTAAAAAAGCAGGGATAATCGAAATTGATTATCTGACAGACGGACAGGCTGCCACAGCCATGCTGGCTTCCCCCTATTGGGATACGGCCTCGGAATTGCTGATTTATAATATTGATACCTATGTAGAGGCTTATGAAATGAAGAGGTCACGGATAGAAGGAGACGGATTTATACCCTGTTTTCACGCTCCCGGCGATCATTGGAGCTTTGTCAGGCTGGACGAAAATGAAAATGCCCTTGAGGTAAAGGAAAAGGTCAGAATCTCAGACAACTGTACCTTGGGAGCCTATTATTTTAAAAGCTGCGGCCTGTATGAACAGCTTTATCATGAATATTATGATTCCGGGGAGCATTTGGAAAAAGGGGAAAAGTATGTGGCGCCTCTATATAATTATTTAATCAGCAAAGGCGGTCTGGTAAAAATTTCAATCGTAGATTATCAAAAGGTACATGTTTTAGGCACCCCGGAAGAATTGCAGGTATTTATAAATGAATATGAAGGAAAAGATTTTTAATAAAAAAAGTATTTTTATCATTGGCGGTATAGCCCTGCTCCATTTTGGAATCAGTTTTATTACGGACTCCCTGATTTTCAGCTATGTAAAATGGGATATCTCATCTGCTGAAGGGATTGTGAAAACCTTTCTTACCTATGGGGTGAAAGCGGTTTTTCTGCTGCTTCTATTTGGTATGTATGGTGGAATTTATTATGTATACCGCAATTATAAAAAGAATAACAGGGTAAGAAGGTTTGTGACCTACAGCCTGATTTATATGGTACCGATGCTGCTATTACTTCTCCTTACCTGGCCGGGGATCTGGAGAATGGATGAATTCGGCATATTAAAAAGCGCTGCGGAGCTGTATCCTGTCTTTTGGCAGAATTATCTGACTTCCGTGTTTTATATTTTATCGTTAATGCTGATTCCCATACCTGCCGGAGTCATTATCCTGCAGATTCTGCTGATATCCTGTGTGGTGGGTTATTTATTAACCCTGGCTCATGAAAGGTGCAATCACAGCAGATGGATTTACCTGCTTTATATACCCTTCCTGCTGCTGCCTGTTCTGGATTCCAACCTGTATCCAATGAGAATGAGCATCTATGCTTTTTTGGAGCTGCTATGGGTAGGTATCCTATATGACATTGCAAAAACGAAGCGGGAAATAAATAAACTTCATATTTTTCTGTTATCACTGTTAGCTGCCGTTATCACTATCTGGAGAACGGAAGCTATTTATTATGCCGTTGCGGCACCTGTTATTGTGGCGGTATTGTTTTACAAAAGCCCCAATAAAAGGATGGTAAAAAGATTTATTTTACTTTATCTGTTACTAACAATAATGATCGGACTGCCGCAGTATATCGGGAATAAATCAGCATCAGGGGACCAATATGACATAACATCCGTGGTACTGCCTATTACCCCTTTGGTGAAGCAGGCTGAAAGTAACGGAGACCGGGAGGAACTGAATGCCGTTGACAGGGTATTGAGCATTGAGGTCTTAAGAGAAGGCTATGAGGAGGGACTCAGCGGAATACAGATATTCTGGAGCCGTCCGGATTTAATACGTACGGATTACACAAAGGAGGAATACGGGGAATTTAAGAAGGCTTATCAGCAGCTGATTTTAAAATATCCCGAGATATTTATAAAAGAGCGCTGGGAAACCTTTATGAATTCTAACGGTTTATTACAAAACACGACAGAAATATTTACGGAGGACTGGAGTCCCAATTATACGTATTTTCGGGAAAACTACAGAGCCAATCTGCCTGTTGACAATGATATGCGTACGGCAGTCATTAAATTTATAGAATGCAGAAGCAGTAATGATTATGAGACACAGACCGTATTTTATTCCTTGTTCTATAATTTTATCCCGCCTCTTATTTTTCTGTTCCTTTTGTTTATTATTCTTTTGGTGCGGAGAAAATGGGGCTATGCGTTACTGATAGGCGGAGTAGGTGCAAAGGTACCGTTAATATTCCTTACGGCTCCGTCAAGGCTCTTTATGTATTATTATTCTCTTTATGTAATCGGCTATGGGGTCTTTTTCTATTTATTATTTCTGTTTTTCACGGAAAGCTCTGCCGGCAGACGTTTAACGGGGAGCAGCCTGCGTAGAATAGCGGTATTCCTTAAAAAGAACGGTATTAAGGAGGCTGTTGTTAAAATAAGAGAACGGCTGTGGAGGGATACACAGGAAAAGAGCTATGAGAAATGGCTTAAGAAGCATCTTCCCTCCGAGGAAGAACTGGAGGAGCAGAGAAATTCCCGTTTTTCCTATGAGCCCTTAATCAGTATACTGGTGCCTGCCTATGAAACAAAGGAAGAATTTTTAAAAGAGATGGTGGAATCTGTTCTCCGGCAGACCTACGGGAATTTTGAATTATGTATTGCGGACGGAAGCAGCAGCGACAGGGTGGAAAGCTTCCTTTCCATTTATAAAGATGACAGAATCCGTTATCGGAGACTAAAAGAAAATAAGGGCATTTCCGGGAACACCAATGAAGCTTTATATATGGCAAGGGGGGAATTTATCACTTTATTGGACCATGATGATTTTCTGACAGCCAATGCCTTGTATGAAGTGGCCGGAGAATTGCAGGATAATCCTGCTGCCGGCATGCTGTACACCGACGAGGATAAAGTGACCTGGAATTCCGGGCGGTTTTTTTCACCCCATTTCAAGCCGGATTTTGACCCGGAGCTTCTTCGTTCCAATAATTATATCTGTCATTTATTAGTGGTTAAAAGGCAGACCGCATTGGCAGTGAAGGGCTTTGATGACGAATATAACGGAGCACAGGATTACGACTTTATTTTAAAATGCAGTGAAAAAGCCGGACAGATTTTGCATATACCTAAAATACTGTACCATTGGCGTTCCCATGAGGCTTCCACCGCAGAGAATCCGGAAAGCAAGCTATATGCCTATGAAGCGGGAAGAAGAGCATTACTTGCGCATCTGAAAAGGATGCAATACCGCGCAATTGTGGATCATACGAGTAATTATGGATATTATCGTACAAAATATATAATAAAGGAAGCTCCGGACACAAATTCAAAACAATTATGGGATAAAATAGTGCAGAGATGGGACTTTGGACAGCCTGTAAATAAGGAAGCCGGGTACCTGCTGCTTCAGGATAAAAATGCGGAGGTTACAACAGAGTCCATAAAAGAAATGGTAAGCATCTGCCAGAGAGAAGAGGTCGCCATAGCAGGCGGAATGGTAGTTGACGGAAATAAAAGAATCGTTTTCGGCGGAGGCTTCTATAAGAATGAGGAGGATATATTGGCCTATCCTTTCCGGAATCTGCCGGAAAGCTTTAAAGGGTATATGAACCGTTTGAAGCTGGTGCAGAATGTCGGTTTTGTTTCGTCACAATTTTGTCTTATTAAAAAAGAAGCTTTTTTGGGTGTGGGCGGATTTACGGAAGGACTGACGGGAGATTATGCCATATTGGATTTATGCTTCCGGTTCCAGGAAAAGGGCTGTCAGGTAATTTATACGCCCTATGCAAAGGCTGTCGTCGGAAATAAGCAAAGAAACCTGCCGGAGGAAAATAAAAGGAAAGAAAGAAAATTACTGTCGGAAAAATGGGAAGGACTTTTAAATAGGACGGCCCCTTATTATAATAAAAACTTATCGGTTGAGGAAGATCACTATTTTATGTGGTATGAGGAAAAGGAATGAAAAGAGTTACGGTTATTATCCCGAATTACAATGGAATAACGTATTTAAAAACCTGCCTTTCGTCATTACGGACCCAGTCCTATAAGGATTTTTCCGTTATCGTAGTGGATAATGCCTCAACGGACGGAAGTACTGATTTTATCAGGGAAAAGTATCCGGAGGTTACCGTTATCCGGCTGGATAAAAATTATGGATTCTGCAGGGCCATTAATATAGGCATAAAGAATGCGGATACGGAATTTGTCCTCCTGCTGAATAACGATACCAAAGCGGAAAAGAATTATATCAGGACACTTGTAAATGCTATGGACAGACTTCCCCATGCCTTTTCCTGTGCCCCCAAAATGCTTCAATTTCACAAGCCGGAGCTCATTGATGATGCGGGTAACCTGTATAATGCTCTTGGATGGGCATTTGCGGTGGGGAAGGATAAAGATCAGGCGTTGTATAATAAGGAAAGAGAAATATTTGCCGCCTGCGCGGGCGGCTCTCTTTATAGAAAAAGTGCCTTTAAAAAAATCGGATATTTTGATGAAGCACATTTTGCTTACTTAGAGGATATCGATATCGGTTACCGGAGCAGAATCTATGGATACCGTAATTATTATATACCGAAGGCTGTTGTTTACCATGTGGGAAGCGGAAGCTCCGGTTCCCGCTATAATACCTTTAAGACCTCCCTGGCAGCAAGGAACAGTATTTATGTGGTATATAAAAATATGCCTTTTTTACAGCTGCTGCTTAATTTGCCTTTTTTAATATCCGGATTTATGATTAAATGGGTTTATTTTTCACGGAAGAATCTGGGCACCGAATATGCAAAAGGGATAAAGGAAGGCCTTCAAATATACAGATTACACAAAAAAGTACCTTTTAAATGGAAAAACATATTAAACTATGGTAAAATTCAATTTGAGTTATGGATCAATATCATAAAAAGGTTCCTTTAAGAGCCGTAACGTTAAGAAATATGTAAGATTATTAATATAAAAAAAAGTTGCCCTTTATATTAAAATATTGTATTATAAATTTCATGGGTAAAGAAATGGGTGATATCGGTTGATTAAGGATAATCAAAAGTATTTTAACCGTTTACACGTTTTTATTGATGGCTTTATTATAGCCATTTCCTATGCACTGGCATGGTTTATAAAATTCAGAATCGGAGTTTTTAGTGATAAGGCAGAGGGTGTATTACCCATTGGGGTATATTTTTTCGCACTTCTGTTTATTGTTCCGATTTATTTAATTATATATTATTTTTTTGGCTTATATACCTCAAAGCGCATGCAGAGCCGGCGGATAGAGTTAGCTAATATCACAAAGGCAAATACGGTCGGTGTGGCCCTCTTCTTTGTTACATTATATATCATTAACCAGCCGGATTTTTCCAGAAGCATGATATTTATATTCTATTGCTTAAATATGGTGATAGAAGTTATTATACGTAATATCATACGTTATATTCTCCGTACCTTTCGGAAGAAGGGATTTAATCTTAAGCATATATTATTAATCGGCTACAGCCGTGCGGCGGAGGAATACATTGACAGGATAAAAGCCAACCCCCAATGGGGATATGTGGTCCGTGGAATTTTAGACGACCATATTGAAAGAGGAACCATGTACAGGGGGATTAAGGTGATTGGACGAATAGATAATTTATTTATTATTCTGCCGGAGAACAAGCTGGATGAAATTTCCATAACCCTGAGCCTCAGTGACTATGAACGTTTGGAGCAGGTCGTAAATTTATGTGAAAAGTCGGGGGTGCATACGAAATTTATTCCCGATTATCACAGTGTGATACCCAGCAGACCCTATACGGAGGATTTAATGGGACTGCCTGTCATTAATATCAGGCATGTTCCCCTGACCAACACATTAAATATGATTGTGAAAAGAAGTGTGGATATTGCAGGAGCAGGAGTGGCGTTACTTATATTTTCACCATTAATGTTACTGATTGCCTTAGCAGTGAAGCTTACCTCAGAGGGCCCCGTTATATACAGTCAGGAGCGGGTGGGCCTTCATAACCATTTGTTTAAAATGTATAAATTCCGGTCTATGGAAATACAGACCCCGACAGAAGAAAAAAACGGATGGACCGTGAAAAATGATCCCAGGGTTACCAGGATCGGTAAAATTATCAGACGGACAAGCATGGATGAGCTGCCTCAGTTTTTTAACATACTGAAGGGTGATATGAGCTTAGTGGGGCCCCGGCCTGAAAGACCCTTATTTGTAGAAAAATTCAAAGAAGAAATCCCCAGATATATGATTAAGCACCAGGTACGGCCGGGACTTACGGGATGGGCACAGGTTAACGGCTACAGGGGGAATACTTCCATTAGAAAGCGTGTGGATTATGACTTGTATTATATAGAAAACTGGACAATGGGATTAGATATGAAAATTTTGTTCTTAACCATATTTAAAGGGTTTATTAATAAAAATGCATATTAAGGGAGAAAAAAATGGCTACAGGAAATAAAACAACAAATAGGTCTAACAGACCGGCCGGCAGACCATCCGGGAACCAGGAACGGTATACAGGCGGAAAAGGCAATGATAAAAGAGCGGCGGCTAACAGCAAAAGAGCGAAAGCAAAAGCAAGGAGAAAACGAAGAAGAATTATTTTAGGAGTGGAAATTTTAGTTTTATTATTACTTCTTGCGGTATTGTATTTTGTAACCAAGATTGACAAGATCGGGAAAGTGGATCTTAATGAAGAAAACATATTTGTTGATGAAGACGTGGCGAATAATGAAACCCTGCAGGGGTTCCGGAATATTGCTCTCTTTGGTGTGGATTCCAGAGATGGGGCTTTAGGCAAAGGCACCAGGACGGATACCATTATCATCGCCAGCATTAACCAGGATACGAAGGATGTTAAGCTGGTATCGGTATACCGGGATACGTATCTTAATTTATCGACGGATAAATATGGAAAAGCCAACAGTGCTTATTCCCGCGGCGGTCCGGAGCAGGCGATAAACATGCTGAATATGAATTTGGATATGAATATAACGGATTTCGTAACGGTTGATTTTAATGCCATGGTAAAGACCATTGATTTACTGGGAGGCATCGAAATAGATATTCAGCAGGATGAAATATCACATTTAAACAATTATACCGTTGAGACTTCGGAGGTTACCGGTGTTAAAACTGAAAAAATCAAGAATCCCGGACTGCAGCTGTTAGATGGGGTACAGGCCGTATCCTACTGCAGGATCCGCTATACGGCAGGAGACGATTATAAGAGAACGGAACGTCAGCGCCTGGTGCTTCAGAAAATTTTTGAAAAGGCCAAAACAACGAGTCTTGGAACCTTAAATAAAATAATTGATGAAGTACTGCAGCCGGAATATGTAAATACCAGTCTGACTAATACGGAGATTATAGAATTGGCAGCTGCTGTGGCGAACTACAACATCGTAGATACCGGGGGCTTCCCCTTTGATAAGACATCAACTAAGATAAGCGGCGAAAGCAGCGTCATTCCGGTTGACTTAAGCAGCAATGTGATAAAGCTTCATGAATTTTTGTTTGACGGCAGCGAGGTATATACGGAGTCTAATACCGTTAAAAAGATCAGCCAGTATATAGCGGAGAAGACGGGATTTTATGCCGATGATAGTGATGACAGCTCTGGAAGTGAAGAGTAATAGGATATTTTAGTTTATAAAAATAAGGAACTGTTTTATGTAGCAAGAATCATTCTTACGTAAAACAGTTTTTCCTTTATGTAAGGGCACAGGGCAGGTCTGTACAAAATAAGAAGCAGGAAGGTAATACACTTTGAAGGTTGATATCATCATCCCCACTTTTAAGCCAAAACCGGATTTCAGGCGGTTAATAGAAGCCTTAAACAGGCAGACATATCCCATTAATCGGATTCATATCATTAATACGGAGAAAAGATATTTTGACTCCGCTTTGACAGGTAAGCAGGGGAATTTATGCATTACCCATATTTTACGGTCCGAATTTGACCATGGCGGAACCAGAAGGAAGGCGGCCATGGATACGGATACCGATATACTGCTGTTTATGACACAGGATGCATTACCCTTTGATAACCGGCTTGTGGAAAATTTAATAAAGCCATTTATGGAAAGTGAGAAGGCCGGAGCTGTTTATGCCAGACAGCTGCCCGAAGATAACTGCAGCCCTATTGAATATCTTACCCGTTCCTTTAATTATCCTGAGAAAAATCAGGTCAAGACCTTTGAGGATAGGGAGAGGCTGGGTATAAAAACATACTTTTGTTCTAATGTCTGCGCTGCCTATAGAAAATCGGTTTATGAAAAACTGGGTGGTTTTGAAGAACGTGCCATATTTAATGAGGATATGATTATGGCTTATAAGATAATTCAGGCAGGCTACAGTATTGTCTACGAAGCCGATGCCATGGTAATACATTCTCATAATTATTCTTTAACGGAGCAGTTTAAAAGAAATTTTGATATAGCCGTATCCCATGTACAAAATCCGGAGGTTTTCAGGGAAGTAAAGGCAGAGGGAGAAGGTGTCAGGTATGTTAAGCAGGTCATGAGGGCTTTGCGTAAGATGCATAAGAGCTATCTGGTACCTTATTTTGTCATACAAAGCGGCTTTAAGCTGGCAGGCTTTAAATTGGGACAGCATTATAACAGAATACCGTACCGGATCATAAAAAAATTGACTTTTAATCCTGGATATTGGGTAAAATAATAATGATTAAATAGTATCCTTTTTCACTATTTCTTAAAATATTAAACACAATTTCTACACAATTAGTTGATAGACTAAGCACATGAAAAGGATAAAAAAAGAAATAGATATTTTTAGGAAAGGGGAAATTAATATGTATGATAATTATGATGATAAGAATAATGTAACCTATCACAGCACCGGCGGATATGGAGACGGTTATTATCCCGGGCCGGCAGGCAAGGATTCCTATTCCGGTTATGAGGACCAATATAAAAGTACGTATACCACCTATTCCTCCACAACAGGCGGTAATAAAAAAAATGATAAGAAAAAAGGAAAATTTTTTAGAAAAGCAATAACAGCTGCTGCTCTGGCAGCTATTTTCGGGGTTGTATCCGGCGCCGGTTTTTATGCTACCAATTATCTGATAGAGGAGGCTAATGATACAGGCTCCCGGACGGAGTCCGTAGGATCGGTACAGGATACGGAAACAAACAGTGATAGCAATTTGGTAAACAGTATTACGGATTCTTCCAATCCGCAGGGTATTGCGACGGTATATGATGTCACGCAAGTAGTAGACAAGGTTATGCCCTCCGTTGTGTCCATAACCAATATATCAACGCAGACAATCAATAGCTACTTTTTCGGGCAGTCCGGTACTTATGAAAATCAAAGCAGCGGATCCGGAATCATTGTGGGACAGAATGATACGGAGCTGTTAATTGTGACCAATAACCATGTTGTGGAGGGCTCGGATACCTTATCCATTCAGTTTATAGACGACAGTACCGTTGATGCGCAAATTAAAGGTACGGATGCGGACATGGACCTGGCAGTTGTTGCCGTACCCCTGGAAAAGATAAGCGCGGATACGTTAAATCAGATTAAAGTGGCTACATTAGGAGATTCCGAGTCTCTTCAGGTCGGGGAGCCCGCCATTGCAATCGGAAATGCATTAGGATATGGACAATCCGTGACAACGGGTGTTATCAGTGCCTTAAACAGAAATATCACGATTGATAATGTAACCAGTTCATTGATTCAGACCGATGCGGCCATAAATCCGGGGAACAGCGGCGGAGCCCTGCTGAATATGAATGGTGAACTAATCGGAATCAATGCGGTAAAATATGCTTCCAGCGAAGTGGAAGGAATGGGCTATGCCATACCTATTTCCGCAGCTGAGCCGATTATTGATGAGCTTATGAACCGGGAAACGAGAAGTAAGGTGGATGCTAATGAAACCCCTTATTTGGGAATATCTCCTGTTGATGTAACGGCAGAAGCTTCCCAGACCTATGGAATTCCGGTAGGTGTTTATGTGTCACAGGTAATGGAGGGTACGGCTGCGGAAAAGGGCGGTTTAAAGAAGGGAGATATTATTACCGCCTTTGACGGACAGAAGGTTAGCTCTACCAATGATCTGAACAATATCCTGCAGTATTATGCGGCAGGCACAACGCTGGATTTGACCATCCAAAGGGCCTCCGATAACGGCTATACGGAAGCCACCGTTACCGTAACCTTAGGTAAAAAGGTGCAGCAGGCCCAATGATAGGGAGCTCTGCAGCTATGAGGAACCTCATGCTGCCGGTTATTATTATAAAATAAGTTGTTTTGCTCTTGAAAATAAGCGTATTTAAAAATCATGGAATTTCCCGAATGGGATATTTCATGATTTTTTTATTTCGATTAGGAAATTGCGTTCCATAAAATAAAACCCTCCGGGGGATGCACACGAATGCATAAGGAAGATGTCACTGTGTGACTGCATTCGGCACGCAAGGTGTCTCCTCCTTCAAGAATGAGAGGCAGGGGAGTTGAAGTGTCGATAAATATAAATAAAATGCATGAATTAATTTATAAAATATGCAGGATGTTTATAAATAATTCAGTAAGTGCTTCAAAAGATGGCGTCGTGTAATTCTATCGCAATGCTGCTATACTA
>CAMJWQ010000013.1 GCA_946409475.1 uncultured Lachnospiraceae bacterium | reverse complement strand
CATTTATGGTATAATAATTGTAACTTTTTAAAACAAACTACTAATTAATTTAAAAATCACCCGTAAAAACCATACACCTGGGTAACGGTTTTCTGTATTGAGATTATCAAAGATTATCAGAGGTTATCAGATATGAAAATAAATGACGTCGTAGAACAGACAGGTCTGAATAAACGTACCATCTACTATTATATGGAAGAGCAATTGATAAGCCCTAAAATCAACCCTTCGAACGGCTATTATATCTTTTCACAGGATGACGTGGTGAGGCTGAAAATGCTGCGTGAATTACGTAAATTAGATTTTTCCATTAAGGATATCCTCTCCTTCCTGTCACACCCACAATCCGCCCACATTTATTTACAGAAGCAGATTGAGAAGCTGCAGATAGAATATTCCGTTCTGGCCGATAAGATTGCCTGTCTTACGGAATTGGAAAAAAAACTTCCTTTCGTCGTATCTTACGAGTATCTTTCAGAAATCCTATGCAGCAGCATCATTTCCGGCAAAGCATCCCCATCCTGTTCTGCTGATTTCAAAAGCGATGCTAAGCTGGTATCCCTTTATCTTTGGGGAAATTTTCTGCAGGGCATCCATATGACGGAATACCGCCAGTTTTTATGGGAAAAAGTGCTTAAATCCACTGCTGCTTCCAATGATTCCAATATTGCTGCTTTACAACAATTTTTATATTCACTTTCCGCAGAACAGATTGATACCGAATTCTCCAAAAGAAATTTACATATAGAGAAAATAATAAATCTTTCCTCCACAGATGTTATCCTATATGCGCAAAATGTTATTACTAATTTAAAAACCATCCTCTCCAATGAAGCTTATATCAGGCACTGGAAATTGCATTATCATAACCAGATACTTCCGAGTACCTGTATTTTTGATTCAGGCATGAATGCGTTGATCTATGAATTAAGCCCCAGATTTTCCCTCTACTCTCAGAAAATGCAGATTTGCTGTGGTATTATATACGAATGGCTCTGCTCACAAAAGGGTGAAGCATTAAGGAGCAGCATAAATAAAAAGTTAAAGGGCTATATTGATTTATCCGCGCATCATCACGGTGAGCTTGCCGCTTTCTTTAGCTTATCGGAATTTTTTAACTCCCCAAAATAATGCCCTTAAAGAATATTCTTTATGTTATTAATGCTCTGCTTTCATTTATTCCAAATTTGGGTCCGTATCCGAATATTCCGCTTTCGGATCCGTGCAGGAAAATATCAACGGAGCCGTCTTTTTCATGGAAACCGGGCAGACTGTCAATGTCCCTCCTTTTGCAATCAGACAATCATAGTTAATTTTACAATCCTCATTCAATACAAGACTCCATTCCGGCAGTCCATTTTTACACAAGGCAATGGCTGTGGTCCCAAAACGAACACAGTCGTTTTCTTCAAACTGCCATTGCCCGCTCCCATTTTCCAGAGTAACCGTTCCCTTATCTATGGTCAGCTTCCAACCGGCATGATTGGTGTCATTGATGGTCCAATGGCCTGTAACGGCAACCAGCGGGTCCAAATAGCTGATGCCGTTGCCTCTGTCCCCATAAGTAGCTAAATACTGATGAACCGTTCCATCCGTACTTTCATAAGTAACCGCACAAACATCATTTTCCAGCCACTGATATTTCATTTTTCCCTCTACCGTATAGGGCAATTGCTCCTTCTCTTTTTTTAATATGTAAAAATAAGTTCTTTCCACCGTTACTTTTCCTGATTGTTTATCCTGATCCATTACAAGTAAATGTTTCTTATCCGGAGATATTTTTAAAATTGTTTCATCTTTATGGCTCACTGCGGTAAATATGGCAGGAACCAGTGCACAAAGAAACAGGATACAGGCATATCGTTTCTTTCTCCTAACCGGAATCCACAAAAGAACGGCAAAAACCAGGCACCAGGTTCCAACGCCTGCCATAAGCGGCCCTATCCATGCGTAAATCCATGAACCGCTCATGGGCCTTACCTTCCGGTAATAAAGAATCTCTATTCCGGCTATTCCTAATACAATAAGAATCAGCACAATACTCCCAATTATTCTTCCTGTTCTGTTGGAAGAACGGTTTGCAGATACATCATTCATAAAATTCTCCTTCTCTTGTATGGATTTTCAAACCTTATTCCTGTGATAAATTTAATTTGGAAAATTAACCTGGGTGATATTAATACCATCTCGTCATGGGTAACTCATTATTAATTCCCTTGCTAAGAAGAATTTGATGCAAATCAATGATTCCATTATTAAAGGTCGCCGCGCAAGCGCACAGGTATAAATCCCACATTCTTGCAAATTCCATACCCATCATATCCTCAATCTCCATACGATGCCCGTTGAAATTTTTATTCCAGCATAACAGGGTTCTGTTATAATGTCTCCGCAGGCTCTCAATATCCAGTGTATAGAAATGATAGTCCGCACATAAATTAATGATTTCTCTGAGACTCGGAATCATTCCTCCCGGAAATATATATTTTTTGATCCATGCATCACCCGGATGTTCCTTCAATGCACTGATATAATGCAATAAAAATAATCCCTGCTTCTTCAATACCGAATTTACACATGACAAAAACAAATTATAATTATCTCTTCCCACATGCTCAATCATTCCCACGCTGACTACCCGGTCAAAAAGCTCGCCGCTCTTTGACAAATCGCGGTAATCCATTAATTCCACACTTAATTTATCCGCTAGTCCTTCCTCTTCTATCCTTTGCCTGAAAGCATGACACTGTTCCCTGCTAAGTGTAATCCCTTTACCGGTAACACCATATTCTTTCACGGCCCGAATAAGTAAGGTTCCCCATCCGCACCCAATATCAAGCAGTGCCATTCCCGGTTTTAAAAACAGCTTCTTTAGAATTCTGTCCATTTTATGATTTTGAGCTTCGAATAACGTATCCTTTTCATTTGCAAAATAGGCACAGGAATAGCTCATGGACTCATCAAGCCAAAGCTTATAAAAATCATTTCCGATATCATAGTGGGAGGAGACCTCCTTTTTTTGATTCTTTTTACTGTTTGAAGAAAAAATCAGTTTTTTCAGCGCCTTTTTGTCCGTATGAAATTTTCCCATCTGTCCCAGAAAGCAATTGAGTGCATGATACAGATCCCCTTCAATTTCAAGCTCCTTCTTCATATATGCCTCTCCCAGGGTAATGGATGTGCTCTTCATCAGCTCCATAACAGGCAGTTCTTTATTGAACTTTACCGTAAACATTGGTTTCCCGTCACCAATGATATATTCCTGCCCATCCAAAACAGCACGAAACGGATTTTCATCAAATTTACTTAAAAACTCAATCATTACATTATTTACTTTCATATCCAACCTCCTTATCTCAACAAACGGCTTGTCTGCCGAACAAAAAACTCCTTTTTTATGAATAAATTATTAATATTATCCATCATCACTTCCTTTTTATTCCTTTACTAAGCTCCAACCTCACCAAATATTCATAGGATTCCCTAATTTATATAATGGCATGCACACCTCCATTATACTTTCATAAAATTGTAAAATCAATTACCTGCATTTTTTTATTACAAATCCTTACATTTATTTCCCGGGAGCCTTACATCGGAAAACATCTTTTTATACCTTATAATTAGTTTGGAGACAATAACAGACGTATTCGTAAGAATCTGGATTTTACATTCTGAAAAATGAAAATCCAATGGCAGAATTGTTATTTATAATAGTGAAAAGAAACAGAAATAATACAGAAGAGTAATACCCTGGGGCAGCAAAGGGAAAAGGCACAATGTCCTTCTCCCCCTGTGATAAAGTTAAAAAGCAATACTGGCCGGCCGGATCAGAGCAATGCGATAAGCCCGCCCTCAAATGCAGTCACAAAGCGGCAAACAATCGAAGCCTTTTTCCTTTCGATGCTCTTACAGGAATAATATTCTGATACCGGTAGATGCTTAACAAAATGCCCAGCAGGGTGTAGGATACGACCGTTCCGGTTCCCCCGTAAGAAAAAAGCGGCAGAAATACTTCTGTTGTAGGCCATATGCCTAAATTCTGCAAAATATAAGTGGCTGCCTGGATGCCGTATGCCAAGCCGCAGCCGCAGCCCATGATCATGCCTAATTGATTTTTCTGCGATAATGCTACGCGGAAGATTTTTCTGATTAACAGGAACAATAACAGTACTATTACTGCGGCAGCCAATATTCCATAATAAGAAATCAAATGCGTCAGTATATAGTCAATATTAACAGACGGCAGATAATCGTATGTCTTTATATCCGAACGATTCATACCCACCATCCTGCTTGCACGCACAAGCTCTCTCACCCTGCCGACCGTATAATCAGCACCCCCGAGGGCCGCCGGATCCAAAAAAGCCTTAATTCGTGCTGCCTGATATGCAGTCAGAAAGGTCTGTTTCCTGCCAAATGCCAATACAATGATAAGAACGGGAGATAAAATAAAAACTCCCCATATGGGCAATAAAACAATTTTCTTATTAACAGCGAACCACCCTTTAATAACTGCCATTGTTAACAGTACCAGCAGAGCCACGAGCAGGTTTAATGCCAGCCCCATGAGCGGCATTCTCATGGCAAGAAATACAGGTATAATGAGCCATATGAGACAGCTTCCCACAGCCCGGTATCCTTCTTCCCTATGCCGGTATAATATGGCACCGTAAATGGGAATATATAAATACATTAGCGCGGCCATGGAAATATTTATATTAAATATCCTGATATACCGGACAGAGCCATTGAATGTTATCCCGGTGAAAAAAATATTAATAAAGAGAAATAAACAGAACAGGGCACCTATCGCTCCGGCATATCTCCCTACCGTACTGTAATCCACAAAACAAATCAACAGCATGATTCCCGAACCAATCACCACATACATAAGCTGCTTCCTAAAATTAAAATTTACGTATGCATCCACATCCTGACTGCCGATCATAACTTGAACCACCATACCGACAATGCTTATAATTCCTATTAACAGAAGCATCTTCCATGCCATTTGAGGCCTGTGAATACGGTCTAAAGAAACTCCCGTATCGACCGGATCTCCCATATCCTTCACAGCCTCATAAAGCGCTTTCTCCCGATTCATTCCCTGCTGTTCATAAGCATCCGCCTGGTCATCTATGTGATTTCCAATCTCTTCCGAAATCATGCCCTTCACTTTTTCGCAGCGAAGCTGATCTGTAACCGTCCTTATATACTCTTCTTTTATCATACCTTATCCCTCCAGGCAAAGGACATTGGCAACGGCATCTGTAAATTCCTTCCACTCTTCCTTTTTGAAATTTAAAAATTTTTTGCCCTCTTTCGTTATGCCGTAATATTTTCTTCGTTTGCCGTTTACTTCTTTTTCATAGGACGTAAGCAGATTCTTAACCTCCAAGGAATGTAACAGGGGATATAAGGTTCCTGCCTTTAAATGAAAAACATTATTGGATTTCTTTTGCAGACTGTCAATCATCTCATACCCATACATATCTCTCTCGTCCAATAATTTCAACAGCAGCACAGATGTGCTGCCCGACAATAAACTCTTATCTATTGCCATATGCATCCTCCTTTATATAGATAATCTATATATAAATATATATGGATTATCTATATATGTCAAGGCTTTTATCAATACACGGGTAAAGAAGGAAGCACCGCCTCCGGAATCCTTTCACACGGCGCCGCTTATGCCTTTCTCCGCATCAAAAAAGGCTGCCGTCAGTTCCGTAAAGTCCACAAAATGCCGTGTAAAGCTATAGGCACCTATCTCAGACAGCATTAACACTCCCACAAGATAATTGAATTTCCATATTTTCTTCACACTCACCTTATGTTGATGATAGGTCAGGCCTATCTCACTGTCAAAGCATTCCAGATAATGAAATAATTCATGGGCCTGGAACAGCTGCTTTATGACATTAAAATCATCCGTCCGCAGCACCTCATTATTAGCAGAAATAAAATTGTCCCGTATGCTGTTCCTGTTCAGAACAATTTCCTTTCTATTCTGATAAAACTCGCTGAAAATCTGATAGGCCCCCTGTTCACAGATTCTCACATTGATGCTTAATTCCGAAAGTATTTTATCCATAGGGGCTTCCGGAAACCGGTCCTTTATCTTCCGTGCGGCCTGTTTTCCCTTATTCCATGCATAATCACTCATTTCTTTCCGCCCGGATACCGGTATATACCGGTAAACCATATCCCTCTTCAATAAACAGCGGCACAGCTCTTCCTTTGAAGTAAACAAAATGTTCATTTTCTACTTCCTTCCGACAGTTAATGCGATAACCTCTTCCTCCGGCTTCAGTGAAGCCAGCTCGACCTTTGCCAAATTCAATATCTGGCTCTTTGTAATCAATCCGGCCAGTGTCTTAATCTGCTTGCCGTACATGATATAAACATCGGGAATATCCTCTCCTCCGTCCGAATAGGTGGTCGACCGGTCAATGGCATATCCCAGATCCGTTTCACGTTTTTCATTTCGCAGCCTGCAGGCATATCCGCCTTTTTTCTGAAGCTTTATAACACCTTCGTTATCAATGACCTTTACCAGGTGTTCCTTCTTTTTCAGCAGTCCGAACAATGCTTTTTTTACCACCGTTCCCTGCATCACATACAATCTGCCTGTTGTTGCCAGTGTTTTTACCTGATTCACATCAATCCGGAACGCATCGGCCGCCTTTTCCCTGATTTCCTTCTCCGTAAATGTCCGGGCATTCAATTCCTTCGTTCTAAGCTCTGTGGTTCCGACAGCAATGGCCCTGACAATATTTTTGGCGGAATCAATTTCAACCTGAACATTAACCGTTTCCGGATTGGCTCCGGAATTTACCGCCGCATCAAAAGCTTCCTTTCTTATTTTCAGTATGTCACTATCCGCAGGATTAAGAACAACACGTTCTACCATATCCCGTACCATGGCAAGAGCGACTCCAATCGGTGAAATTACCTCCGCATTTTTGGCTATTTTAAAGTCCATTCCCATTTTCCGGGCGGTATACGGAACTACGGTGGCGGCACCTCCGCCTCCGCCGATTAAGGTGCAGAAGGATTTTTCCATTCCATAATCCTTTATCAGCTCCTCCACTACGGAAACAACACGTTCCACCGCCTTGTCCATAATAGATCTGGCAAGCTCGTCGGGCGGACAGC
The DNA here is from genome assembly GCA_946409475.1 of uncultured Lachnospiraceae bacterium. Lineage (GTDB taxonomy): Bacteria > Bacillota > Clostridia > Lachnospirales > Lachnospiraceae > CAMJWQ01. Next base: position 15,711 of record CAMJWQ010000013.1, on the reverse strand, counting down.
CACAGTATTTTCCGACGGCCTCCAATACCTTTCCCGCAAGCTCTCTGCTGCCATAGCTGTAATTATCCTCCTTCACATATCCAAGATAGTTTGCCGCACAGGACACAGTCAGGGTACAGCTGTAACCGTTGTCGCAGTCAATGGCCAGATAATCCGGCGGATCTCCCGGCTTCGGTGCAAAAAGCCTTACTTTCGGATTCACCATCCGGCCGGCATCCGCAAAGCAGGAATAGGCCAGATTGGCAATATGGGCACTCCGCGGCCCCACATCCAAAACCCCGCTTTTATTAATCCGTACCATACTTCCGCCTGCTATTCCCACAGTTCTTACATCCAGGGAATTTACATATGTCTTATGCCCGCCTACCTGGGCATACTTTATCATTACCTGTCCGTCCTTAATGGCCGACATATCCGTGCTGGTGCCTCCCACCTCCAGGAATATGCCGTTCGATACCTTTTCATACATCAGCGCCCCTGCCACTCCGGCTGCCGGTCCGGACAGCATGGTCAGTACGGGCCTCTTTTTTACTTCGTTCACATCCATAACTCCTCCGTCACAGCGCATAATCATAAGAGGAGATTTAATATTTGCTTTTCTTACACTGCTGTTGGTCATATCAGCCGTCTCAATCATTTTCGGAAGAATACTGGCATTAATGGCAGCCGTTCTGGTTCTTATCTTCAGACCGTATAACTTTGATATCTCATGGCTGCCCGTAGAAGGGATATCCCTGCCTTCGCATTCGGATATCACGGCAAGCTCATCCGTCGGATCATCAACCGAATATGCACCGCCTGCTACTATGACATCAACCTGCTTCTTAAGCAGATTTTCTATGGAAGCCTGAATCATTTTAATAGAATTTGCTTTTGAACTGTCCACAAATTCATGCTCCGTATATAAAAATTTATTTTTAGCCAATTCAATATTACCGATGGTCGTATCTCCATTGGCCTTAATTCCTTCAATACCGTTCCCGATCCCTATAATACCCACTTTTGCCACATCCCCCTCCAGTAATGCATTGGTAGCCTGGGTTGTTCCATGGGCAATAAAGGATACGTCTTCCGGACGTATCTTGTACTTTTCCATAATAAGGCATATGGTTTTTACAATGCCGGCTGCAACACCTTCTTCCGCCGTGTGGGTGGTAGGTATTTTTAAATATCCGATTAATTCATAGGTATCCCCGTCAATTGCAACCGCATCGGTAAAGGTACCGCCTACATCAATTCCGATTCTAACCTTCATAAATACCTCCTGTATTCTTTTCAAAAGGACTTCATACCCTGCAATGAAACCGTATGATATGAAGTCCAATTTTCAATTCCGCATTATGCCGCTCTGCCGTTTTCTTCGCACACGCGTCCTAAAACCACAGGGCAGAGGATACGATAACACCAAGGGCCGCCAGTATCCATGCATAGGGCAGAGTCTTTTTTAATATCTGCAGGGTATCTGTTCCCACGTAATTTGCAAGCCAGACACCGTAAGTATTGGTAGGATCCGACAATACCTGCACACGTTCGCAGGAGGTGAAAGCGCACATAACGGCCTTTGCCGGAAGTATGTTCATGGAGACGATCAGCGTAGCCAGACCGCCGCCAAGCCCCCATATATTCATCGGTCCACGGTATAAGGCCAGAATAGCAAGGGCTGAGAAGAATATGATGTAACCTATTACGGAACTGGGAATGATCTTTCCAACAGTACCGGTGATGCTTGCGGAAACCGCTTCATTAGTTAAAGCGGCCGACAGCATGCCGATGCCCACCATAACAATAACACCGATTGCACTGTCATTTACACCGTCAATTGCCGATTTAGTGATATATCCCATCAATTTACCAAAATTTCTTCTTCGGCCGGGCCTTAGCAGCCACACACTTAAAAAGCAAAAAATCATGGCACAGAATAATGCCGTTACTATTTGAAAGGAGAATACCATAACAAGAATAATCGGAACAATTGGTGTTAATAGCGCAATCATGGGAGGCTTTACAAAATCAGGTTCATCTTCCATTAGCTTCTCCCTGCCCTCAGAAGCATTTTCCCAGGAAAACTTTAGGCCGTCACGCTTAAAGGAAATCAATATAAAGCAAAGGGTCGCCATACAGCTCATACCAAACATTGCCCAAATAAAAGGCTTTACCTCCTCCATCTGTACACCTGTTACAGAGGAAAAATATGTCCATTGTGTCAAATTTAATTCCAGCCCCGTCCCATAGGAAAAAATGAAGACTACGATTGCCGTCAGCGGCTTAACTCCAACGGAAATCATAATGGGTACCGCAATTGTTGCAATCATAATTACACTTCCTAATCCACTGACTGTCGTATAGATGGCAATCATGGCTGCCGACAGCAGTACCGTCACCAATAAGGGCTTATCTCCTCCCAGCTCGGCCGCCGTCCTTATGATCGTTTTCGAGATACCCGTATGATTCATTAATTCACCCAGCCAGGCTCCTATCATTAACGCAACAATTGCATTGGACATCTTGATTGCCCCTGCTTCAATAACAGATGACATAATTCCATTATCGCCCATAAATGGAATTCCGCCTATAAACGCAATGATTACGGCAAGCAAGGGAAGTGCTGCAAGTGTCGGAACAATATTTTTCATCATTAAAAATGCCATGATGGCAAAGCATAATAATATTATAATAGATGTTGCCACAATAACCCTCCTTTTATCAATAGCAAGTTACCCCAATAAGATATCAAGAACCGGATTCAGCTTCTTCTTCGCAGCTTCGTTAAGCTCTCTGCAAGGCCTTCTCGCAAAACCAATGTCAACGCCCTGATACAGCAGACAGTATTTCAGCATTTCAAGCCAGTGACACTGGGCATTGACCGCAGGATCCATGAATACCTGTACAAAGGGGACAAATTTATTCCAAATCTTAATTCCTTTTTCAATATCCTTCTCATCACGTACTGCAATTTCCAATTCGCGGCACTGCTTCGGAAAGGCTGCCGGAAAACCGGACAGCCAGCCGTCAGCTCCCGCTGCAAAGCCTGCCAGTGCAGAGTAATCGTGTCCATAGAAGATTGTCATGTCGGACATGGCCCGAAGATCGCTCACTCTGTTTGCATCTCCGTGTGCAGATTTAATGCCGTCAATTGTTTTTTCCTTATAAAGTGAAACGGCTTCTTCCGCCGTAAATTCATATCCCGCAAAATGCGGATTGTTATATAAATAAATCGGAAGACCCACCTCCTTTTTCACTGTCCGGTAATGCTCCTTAACGGCCTCCTTATATGGCTTATAATAATAAGGCAGAATTATCAGCAGGCCGTCGGCTCCGGATTCCCTGGCGCTCTTACTTAAATCCAGTGTCTCAAGGGTTGTGTATTTGCCGCTTCCTGCAATTACCGGTACCTGTCCCGCCACAAACTTCACCACATGATCTATGATCTCTTTTTGCTCATGCAGGTACATTGCAGTCATCTCACCGGTACTTCCGCATACCGATATAGCCTCCGCTCCATTGTCAAGCAGCCATGAAACATATTTCTCAGAAGACTTTTTATCATACATTTCGTCTTTTCCCCATGCCGTCATCATGGCGGGACATATTCCCATTGGTTTCATATTTTTGTTCCTCCCTGATAAAATTAAATTTTTAATAAAATTATTTATTTTTTACCTTCAGATGCATCCTTTAGCAATCCCATTATGTCATTTTTTCACATATACGTCAATATATAATGGATATCATTAGCTTAAATCGTCGTTTTATATAATAAAATTTTACTAAAACTGTTTATAAAATTTGATTTTTGTATATTTTTATATTCTATGCAAGCCTTTTTATTTCATTTTCAATTAGTTTCGGGGAGAAATATACTTTTTTATTCCACTTTTAATAAATAGCCTCACTAATTTTAATAAAACTATTGACTATTTTAATAAAAAGTACTATTTTTATAGTAAGGAGTAATTATATGTTGGGGGAGGACTATATGAGGGCAACCATTAAGGATGTAGCAAAACGAAGCGGCTTTTCCATTGCGACCGTATCCTTGGTTTTGAATAACCGGCCGGTAAGTATTTCCGATACTACCAGAGAAAAAATCAAGGCCTGCGCGGAGGAATTAAATTACCGTCCTAACAGGCTCGCTTATGGAATGTCAAAAAACAATTCCAATACAATAGGTTTAATTTTGCCAAATAATCAGAATACCTATTTCAGCGAATTATCGAAGACCATTCATGAAGCAACCAGCAAAGCCGGATTCAACATACTGGTCAGTTATTCCGATAATACGCCGGATAAGGATATTGAATTAATCCATTTGATGGTAAACTGCGGTGTTGATGCCGCCGTACTCATCAGCGCCAATATTTCAACAGATCATATCTCCTTATATGAAAATGCCATTAACAAATGTCCGATCCCCATTATCCAGGTCGACCGCAAGTTCAGCAATACAAAATCCCCCTCCGTTATGGTCGATAATGTTCTGGGCGGATATCTTGCGACCAAGCATCTGCTTGACTACGGCCACTTAAGAATCGGCTGCATTGCCGGCCCCGGCAATTACCCCGGCTGCCGGTCCCGTCTTAAGGGTTACCGCCAGGCATTGTCCGAATATAATATTGAGTATGACGAAAGGCTGATTCATTTCGGCAAATACGATATTGAAACAGGCCGCTCCACTCTTTCCAGCCTTCTGGGCCAGAATGTAAGCGCTATTTTTGCTTTATCCGACATGATAGCATACGGCGTATATAAGGAAGCCTGCCTGTATAACATCAAGATACCCGACGATATCTCTGTGGTTGGGTATGATGATGTGTTTTTTTCCGATCTGGAAAACCCTCCTCTAACCACGGTTGCCCAGCCTGTCCGTTTCATCGCCCTTTCCGTTATCAATAAAATAACCGCGCTGCTGGAAGACAGCTCCGTCCTGTTGCCGGACGAATTTCTGGTCCCCGTTCTAAAGGTACGCGGAAGCACAAGGAAGTACCCGGGCAAATAGCCCTGCAGCCCGGTACTGGCCCTATTAATATTTTGCATTACTTCATACAGATTATCAATTTTATGACCTTGTTCTTCTATAGTCGCCAGCATTTCTTGCGTTCCTGCAGAATGTTCTTCCGAAATACCAGCTATGCTTACCGTTTATATCTGACAGCACCTATCCATATCATACTAATGAAAGCCATGAAACTATATTCGTAACATGGCTTTCACATATTAATTGATTTTCAAATTTTCAACCTATAATTAAACCAGATAACAATACTAATAGTGTACCAATCCCCATTAGCCAGGCTATATTGTATTTAAACATGTCTTTATATTCCATACCATAAATACCAAGCCCAAAATATACTGCAGCGCTAGTCATACAAACCGGTATTCCGAAATTATGTCCGATGATGAACATGGATGCAACACTCGCACCGCTAATTCCCACCGAACCGACTGCCTGAACTACCACCGGTAAAACTCCATACATAATGGTATCCGCGTCAAGCAGTACTGAAATAGGAGCTATCAATAGTCCAATCAATATATGCATAATCGATTTCATGGAATCCGGAACTACTGCCAAAATACCGTTTGCCAATGCCTCGACCATTCCCGTACCTTCCAATACTCCCAATAAAGCTCCCGCACTAATGATAGTCACAACCATAGGTAAGATATTTTTTGCGTGTGCTTTAATTCTGCCGTCTTGTTCTTTTCTTGTTCTGAAGTTCAAAGGAAGAATGATAGCACAACCAACCAAAAAAGCTATGAAGGAAGGTACCCCAACAAATAATGCAGCCAGTACAATAATAGTAATAATAAAATTAAACCACCATAACTCAGGTCTCTTTAACGCTTTTTCTTCTTCCGAAAGCTCTTGAAATTTCGCATGTATATCAACATCTTTGTCAAACCCGCCTTTTCTTTTTTCTAATCTTGCAATAAATATCAACGCAATAAATATCAATGCGATTCCCGCTAACTGTATCGGTATCATTTGATGCCATAATACGGAAGGATCCATATTAATAACCGCAGCAGCACGTGCCGTGGGGCCCCCCCATGGTACCATGTTCATTACTGCAATACATAAGGAAACAGTGAGTGCCAATGGCTGTATACGAATTTTAAGAGCTTTATAAACAGGCAGCATAGCCGGAACAACAATAAGAAGTGTAGCAACGCCGGATCCGTCTAAATGGGCTACTAAGGTCAGCAGAGCTGTGATTGCCAGTACACTATAAATACTCTTACCTATTCTTTTCACAAGAAATTGAATAATTGGGTCAAACAACCCCACATCAGACATTACCCCAAAATATGTAATAGAAAAAATGAATAACGCAACTACAGGCAGCACATTAATTATTCCTTCAGCAATATACTTCATGGTATCTGAGAATGATGTCCCTACAACAAGTGCGCCGATTATCGGCAAAATTGTTAATACTACACATGGTATAACTTTTCCTCTTATTAGAAAAAAAGCCATAATCAATAACATAATAATTGCAACAATCAATAACATCTGTTTTATCCCTCCACGTAAATTATGATAACGTCAAATCTGACACCCCGTTTTATTTTCTATCAATAACAATATTACCTTTTCCAGCAATTTTTTCTGAAAGTATTGCATGATAAGCCATGACTATCACGCCGTATTTCTATTCGACTTTACACCACCACATCCAATAGTCTGACATACTGCTGTCCGTTATGCATATCATACTCATAAGAATAACCGGAAGGGTTGGCGCGAGGATAAGAAAATTTAATCACCATAATATTATCCGCATAAAACATCTTAGCCTTATTGGCATCCGTACCATACAATTTTGCAATCTTCTCCTTTGTTAGATTTTTTGAATTTTTTATCTTTTCATAATTTTCTTTGGTTTCACAAAAAATTTCAATGGTTACCCAAAACGGTCCCGCACCTTTGGAACGTACATATCTGGATAATTCTCTTACAGTGGCCATATTCATCAACTCCTATCTAATATTAATATATTCAAAACGAATCAGCTCAAGCGGATCATCAACATCTACAACATGATATAGTTTAAATTCGTATGTTGCGCCTCTCGGACAATCCACTGGTGAGAACGGAAATGCGAAGGTGGGCAGCTGCCCCTTTTTTTGTTCATTTATATCTGCGGGAAAATGCAACAGGTACGGATTGAAAATTTTAGCGACCTGATTAGCCAATTCCTGTGTTTTTGCCGTAACCGTAAATAGTATTCCGATTTCTCTGGGAGCCGGGGTTCCTGCGGGAACAGGGCCGGGAATTACCGCATTATAACCATAGGCTTTAAATTCATAAGAATAATCGTCTTTGCAAATACCTAATTTCCCCATATAATTATTCATGTACCCACTGATATTTTTAATCCACTTGTCGGGATCTGCCATCACCTTCGGATCTGTGATTCCCACGATACTGATATTTTGGTATCCTGCTATAGCCGCACCTTCAAGCTTCATCGTATACTGCTTAGCGTGCGCAAACTTAGTGCCGGTTACATACACTGACTGTTCGTCAAATTGTGTATATACGGCATCATTGGTAACTATAGTACCAGATGGTTCCATAAGTCTGTAAGGATCGGAATTTTCATACAACAGGTGCGCTGCGACCGTATAAGGGGTACAGTGTACATTGGGCATCAACGGAGTGACTAAAAAACCTTCTTCGTCGACAGTCAAAAAGACACATTTTGAAGTGGGATTATCCGTACATTGGGCCCCACATTCTACAGTTTTTGCGCCATGCCATGCGGCGGCTACATTACAGCCCATTTTAATAGGCATTGCTGCCATTATGGCAGTATCTGTCGTTCTTCCACATAAAACAATATCTGCTCCTTCTTCATAAGCTTTCATAAATGGTTCAACGCCCATTACGGCAACAATTCTGACACATTCATCCAGAGTGTCCCTGGTAGCCGCAGGCGCACCCTCCAATGCATGAATTTTACCATCATCCCATTTTGCTTTTAAAACTTCAGGATTTTGTTCGGAATATACTTTAGCAATTTTACCCGTAAGCCCTTCTTCTCCAAAAATTTCCTGAACAATATCCGCAAATTCATCAACCATATTGTCAGAACCACAAGTTCCGCAGCTGCCAATGAACAAGGGAATTCCCAATCTCTTTGCGCCAACTACGCAAGCTTTTAAATCATACTTAAGTGTGGCCCTGGAATTCTTGCTCATTCCTTTAGCCAGATAGGCCGGTCCGGAATCGGTGGATCCGGCATCAGCTGCGATAACATCCGGTTTCATCGCCAAACCATTTTCGAACGCTTCCATATTAATGCCGGCACCCAAGCCTCCGCTCGGCATCAGTATCTTACAACTTTTCATAAGATTCTCCTTTACTAAATATTATTAACTTGCTAAACCACGATAATAAAACAATTAAAATATGTGCACATGATACAAAAATAGAAATTTATTTCTTTACTTTTTGTATATTTATTATATAATGGTGTATAGGTATAAGTGAAATACTATTTTATCAATAATTATCATAGAACAAATGTTATGATAGGAGGCCGGACATATGAATGAACGCCAGCTTAAATATATATTGACCATTGCAAGAGAAGGGAATCTTACAGCTGCTGCGGAAAAACTGTATATCAGCCAACCTTCTTTAAGCAGTATGCTTTCAAATGTAGAAAAGCAGCTTGGTGTTACACTATTTGATCGTAATGTCACACCCATGATGCTGACATATGCCGGTGAGGAATATATAAAAGCCGCCGAAAAGATTATCAACACCTACAATGATTTGACACGTAAAATTGATGATATCAACAATTCACTAACCGGAAGACTTAATATTGGAAGCGGTCCCCATACTTCACCGATTTTAATCCCAAAAATCCTACCTGTATTTATAAACCGATTTCCGGGTGTACAAATCAATCTTTACGAAGAAAGACGTACCGTTCTTGAAAAAAATTTAATATCCGGAACTTTGGATGTCGCAATCACGACTTCCGGAAATCCAAAAAACCCAAATATTGAATATATCAATCTATACAGGGAAGATTTGATGTTAATAACCTCATCGTTTTCCAATATAAAACTGTTATTGCATATGGAAGAAGGCAGACATCTTGTTAATTTAAAAGAATTAAAAAACGAACCCTTTGTCCTAATGAAACCAGGACATCAGCTTCGTCTTTTAATAGATAGAATATTTTTAGATAGTGGCTTTAAGCCCAAACTGCTGTTAGAAACCTCAAGTTGGGAAACATGCCTCTTACTGGCAGAGGCTGCCTCAGCCTGTACGATTCTTCCTGATCCCAAAATAAACAGCATTGCTAATATAACCAACAGAGATATAAAACTGTATGGCATTGATCCGAAATATTATCGGGAAGTATTTTTATGCTATCGTAAAGGCAGCTATTTATCCAAAATTTTAAATGCATTTATTGAAATTACACTTTCATTTTGCCGGAATGGCTGTTAGTATAAAAAACCATTTCATAATTTCCTCCAAGCTATATGCAGTCTTTATTATATAAAAACTTTTCCGGTAATTTCAGCCGAAACCTTGTGGCCATTTCTCTTAATTCCTGTGCGGAAGGAATCAGACGTTCTCTGCCCGGAACGGAAATTGTCTTCAGATAGATATCCGCCGCTTTTTCTACCGTATGCATTAAGCCGAATGCATGATCAAAAGAATCTCCGCTTACAAACAGTCCATGCTGTGCCCATACTACCACATCATACTCCTTCATCAGCTCACAGGATCTTTGTGCGATTTCTTTCGTCCCCGGAATCATCCAGGGAAGTACCCCTATCCCACCGGGAAATGTCATGGCACATTCGGGCATGATTTCCCATAATTCCCTCGTAAAAATTTCATCCCGTAAAGGCAGGAGAAAGGATAATGCAATGATATTGGCCGGATGTGCATGATAGACCACCCGGTGCCTTCCTTCCGTCACCAGCTTTTTCACTTCCTGGTTCATTAAATGAGCCGGCAGCTCACTGGTGGGTTTCCCCATGTTTTCCAGTCCCCATACAATGCGGTATGCACTTCCCTCCTCATTGAGCTCAATAATACCGAAGGAATCTGCAGGATCAAGTGCCATATTTCTCATGAATTTACCGCTTCCGGTAACCATAAAAAATTCCCCGGCTATACTTTTCAACCTGACAGGTAAGGTGAGCCAAGGTGCATCCTTTCTGAAATCCTCCCGCAGGTTATCTGCCTCCCGCTTTTTCATGCGGTAAGTAAGGTTACCGCCATGGCACTCATGCCAGCCCTGATGCCAGCCATCCTCCGACATCCTGATAAATCCCTGCGCCGTTTCTGTATCCAATACCTTCATTACTGCCTTTTCCTTTCCGGCCATCCGCTTTATGGCCTGTATTCCCTTCTATCAAAGGAACGCTTTATACACTCCCTGGCCTCCTCTAAGTCGGCAAATTCCTTCTCTTCTATCATTTGCGTTATCAGATTCCCTATGGCCGTAGCTTCTGCGGGACCCGCAAAGACGGTTTTCCCCGTATAGGAAGCCGTCAGCTGATTCAGATAGCCCGCCTTGGAGCCGCCGCCGAAGATATGTATGTTTTCATAGGATCTTCCCGTAATTGTCTCCAGCTCCCTTAAAATTTCCGCATAAGACATGGCGAGGCTGTGATAGATGACCGCCGCATACCCGGGAATACTTTCCGGTTTTTTCTGTCCTGTTTTTTCACAATACTCATCTATGGCACGGCAAATACTGGCAGGAGCCAAAAAACTGTTATCATTGCAGTTAATTCTTGTCTCTGTGGTTTCTTCTTCCGCCAGCCCGCACAGCTCTTCAAAGGACAGGGCGGATGCCCCCTCCTTTTTCAACTGCTGAATCAGCCAAAGTCCCATACTGTTTTTCAAATACAGGATACTGCCGCCGAATCCGGCTTCATTGGTAAAGCCCCGTTCCCCGGCCCACCGGGAAAGGCAAGGGGTTTCCAGTTCCAGTCCCATTAATGACCAGGTACCCGAGCTGATATATGCCGTATTACCGTCCAAAGGCAGGGCCGCCATAAAAGCGGACGCCGTATCATGAGTAGGCGGCAATCGGACAGGACAGGAAAAACCCACCTCTTCCTCCACCTCTTTGCAAAGGCTTCCCACCCTTTTTCCCGGCATTTGGGGCTTAAGAAAAATCTTTTCCGGAAGCCCCAGCCTTTTCAGTAATTCTTTATCCCATTCCCGGGTTCTGGGATCACATAATTGTGTTATGGAGGCGTTGGTGTATTCCTGCAGTTTTACTCCGGTCAGAAGATAATTAAGATAATCGGGAATCATTAAAAAGGTGCGGGCATTTTTAAGCATTTCCGGTTTACTCCTATCTAATGCCAGAAGCTGGCAGCTTGTATTAAACTCCGCCATCTGCACTCCGGTTCTCCGGTACAGTTCTTCTCTTGTAATGAGTCCTTTCATTTCTTCATAAATGCCTTTGGTCCGTTTATCTCTATGACTGACTGCATTGCCGATGATTCTGTCTTTTTCATCCAGCAGAACAAAATCCAGTCCCCAGGTATCGATTCCCATACTCTTGGGAATTATTCCCGCTTCCCGGCAGCCCTTCAGCCCCCTCTTTATTTCACGAAAGATCCGTTCCATATCCCAGCACATTTCCCCCTCTTTGTATACGGGGCCGTTATAAAAGCGATACATTTCCTGCAGCAGTAATCTTCCCTTTTCCTTATGTCCTGCAATGAAGCGTCCGCCGGATGCTCCTATGTCTATTGCCAAATAATAGGATTTCAAAATAACCTCTCTTCTCTCTTTTATCCGAACAGATGCATGGTATCATACAGTTTTTTAAATTTCTCATATTTATTTTTATAATACCCCTGCATTTCCCTGTTGGGAGAAAATACTTTTTTTACCTTGACGGCTTTTTCGATGCCTTCCTTTATAGATGCATATTCCTTCATAGCCACAGCGGCTAACAGCATACACCCCAGGGTTCCGGATTCCTCGCTTGCAATGGTTGCCACCTCCATATTAAAAACGTCTGCCCTGATTTGTAATGTCACATCTGAAGCGGCTCCGCCACCCGTTGCTATCATACGGTCAATATGAACCCCCAGCTTCTCTGCTCTTTCATAAGCCAGATACATTTGAAAAGCCATTCCTTCCAATATCGCCCGGTATATTTCTTCCGGCCGGGTATGCACCGTCAATCCTGTTATGGTTCCTTTTACATCGTAATTGATATCCGGGTTTCCCGACGAACCAAACTGGGGAAGCACCAGGACATCCGTTCTCATATGGGCAATGGTATCGTCAATGGTATTCCAAAAGTCCATATCTTGTCCGTCACATTCCCTATCTTTTCCCTTAAGTATGGTATCTCTGGCCCAATTCTTTAAAATGCCGCAGGTGGTGATCTCCAGACTGGTCAGATAGGTCCCGGGAAAAACATAGGGCACACAGGTCAGATCATTTTCTATCATATAGGTGACCTGAACGGCCTCCGGCAGCATAAGGAACATAAATTCACAGGTTCCCATTCCGCATTCAGCAACATTGGGCTGACTCAGCCCGCTCCCTAGTGCGGCACAGTTTTGGTCGTGTCCTCCTGCCGTCACTGTCATTTCCGGATTCAAATGCAGCTCCTCTGCTATATGAGGCAATATTTTTCCTATTATTTCACCGGAAGCAGCCGGTTCTGACATTTGCTCTTTGCGAATTCCCGCAAAGTATAATAATTCCTCCGACCATACTTTCTTATGAATGTCAAATGCCATACTTCTTGAAGCAGAAGAATAGCTGACCATTCTTTTTCCCGTCAGATAATAGTTGACATAATCTTCATAAAAGAAAATATACTGCGCTTCTTTAATGGCTTTCGTGTTTTCATTCATCCACATGTATTTGGGAAGTCCGTACATTTCGCTGGGCGGAAGGCCGGTGACAGCAAATACCCCTTCAGGACTTGCCTTCCGGCGCAATTCCTCTACTTCCCGTATCCCCCTCTTATCACCGGTCACCATGGAAGGATACAGGCTGTTTCCCATTCGGTCCAGGCAGATAATGGATTCCCCCAGACTGGTAACCGCCATAGCTTTTATTTCCTCCCGGCAGTTCATCCCCGTTTCCTTCAGTACTTCTTTGACACCTTCCATCACAGCTTCCGGGCGCAGCTCTCTGATCCCGTTACTTCCGGTTTCCTTATATTTTCTGGCTGCCTTAAATAACACCTTGCCTTCCCTGTCGTAAACTACCATTTTACAACTGCTGGTTCCTACATCTAATCCCGCATAAGCCATTTCCATCACCCACCGCCATTTATTTCATTTTGTCCGCTATTTCTTTGAAAATCTCACCAAGGGCATACGCTCCCGCATCAGGATATCCAAGGCTTCTTTCACCTACCACACCGGCTCGTCCCATTCTGGCAACAATAGTTTTTGTCATTTCGGCTCCTTTTATCGCTGCCTCAGCTCCTTTTTCGAGAGCCATTTTAATAGGCAGATTTTCCCTTGCACTTTCCGTAAGTGAATCGGCACAGGGCACCAATGCATCAATCAGGGTTTTATCACCGACAACGGCGCCTCTCCCAAAGGAGCGTTCTCCCGTAGCCTGTATTCCCTTTACCGCAGCCTGCATCATGTCTGCAAAATCCTGCAGGCTCACCCGGTCCACATCTCCTGCTTTTAACCCGGCTGCACGGAAGGCCGATCCCCAAATAGGGCCGGAGGCTCCCCCGCAATATTCCATGATGATCAGAGAGCAGCTTACCAATAATTCCTTCAGAGAGGTCTGATGCCGTGCCAAAATATCATCCCATTCCCGTTTCAATTGAAGAAAACCTTTGGCAACGCTCATACCGAAATCTCCGTCACCCGCATAGGAATCCAGCTTGCAAAATTCCACTTCCTTCTTAATTATAAACTCACTCATGATGCTGATCATAGCAGAAATATTGGAAAGTGTCAGCATTTCTCCCCTAATGCTCTTCCAGTCCTCCTCACAGGTCATGCTTTCCCTGACCTCCTTGGTCTCTGCCGTGGTAACCGGTGTATAATTAATCTGCCGTACCGGACCCTGCACCACAAAGCCCGGTGCCGCACAGGGCATATCCATATATTTCTTTAAGGTATCGTCCATTTTCATAATACTGACAGATGCCCCCCGCATGTCAAGGCTTGTCATATAATTTCCCACAAAAATCCGGTATACCTGTATCCCCATTTCCTGCAGTTTCTTCCTTACGGAATTATTCAGTATAAAAAGCTCTTGAAGGGGCGTACTTCCAAATCCGTTAATCAATAAAGTTATACTGTCATCTTCCATGATCCCTAAATCTTCCGCCAGTTGTGAAATCATTCTCTCTCCCAAGGCATCGGCACTGACCATGGGCTCCCGGCTTCTTCCGGGTTCTCCGTGAATTCCCACACCGTATTCCATTTCATTTTCCTGCAGCTGAAATGTGGGTACACCTGCTGCCGGTACGATACAGGAATCAAAGGCAAAACCAATGGTTCTGACCCGTCCTGCAGCATGCTCCGCAATCTCCTTTACCTTTGCAAGCTCAAGACCTTCTTCCGCTGCTGCTCCGGCAATTTTATGCACCAGAACCGTTCCCGCAACGCCCCGTCTGCCTACGGTATAGAGACTGTCCTTAACCGCTATATCGTCTTCCACCTTAATATAATCAACCAAAATACCTTCTTCCGCCGCCATGGCCGCGGCATTTTTAAAGTTCATCATATCCCCGCTGTAGTTTTTGATAATGAGAAGTGTTCCCCTGCTGCTCTTTGCTGCCCGGATACCCTGATAGATTTGTATCTGGGAGGGTGAGGCAAACACGTCTCCGCAGATTGCCGCATCCAGCATACCCTTCCCCACATAGCCGGCATGGGCAGGCTCATGTCCGCTCCCGCCGCCGCTGATTAAGGATACCATATTTTTATTGATCTCTCTTTTTTTAACTACCTTATACTTTTGCAGAAATTCCAGCTCCGGATATGCCATGGCAAGCCCATTACACATTTCCATTACCACCGTTTCCGGCTTATTTATTATTTTCTTCATATGCGTCACCTATTCTCCAAAATTTTCATAGGACCTGTCGGAAAAATCATAATCGTTTGCAAATAATACAATAGATTCTTTAATGGCCTCCTTCATTGCCTTTTTGGCAATATCCAACAATTCATGGAAGAACAAGGGCTCCCTGCTTTTCTTCATTGCCTCCTCCATGGCCGGCTGTGCCGCAATGGCAAGCTTGGTGTATACATTGATTTTCCTTAAGCCGTAGCCAATGGCTTTTTTAATCTGTGCCTCTTCCACCCCGGAGGAACCGTGCATGACAAGAGCGCAGCCGGATGTATCCTTTAATCTTTTTAACAGGTCAAAATCCAGCATGGGCTTTGCCACCTTCATATTATGCACGGTACCAAAGGATATGGTCATGGCATCTACGCCGGTTTTCTCTACAAATTCCTTTAATTCCTCCGGTTTTGTGAAAAATTCTCTTATATCCAGGGAAGGGTTTTCCTCCAGCTGCCACACATTAGGCATTTTACCGCACAGTCCCTCTACGGATATATTAGCCGCATGACAGAATTCAACAATCTTTCGTACCTGCTCCACATTTTCTTCAAAGGGTAAATCGGAGAAATCCGCCATAACGGAGCTGTAACCGGCTTTTACCGCTTTCATTATATATAATAACCCACGGCATTTCA
>CAMJWQ010000012.1 GCA_946409475.1 uncultured Lachnospiraceae bacterium | reverse complement strand
AATTTATATATATAAACCTTAATAACAATTTACCTGCAATTTTATCATGTTTGATCCAATACTTTAGACTTAATTTATAACATCTTTTAAATCTTTTTTCTGTTCGATCAACTATTATTTCAAATTCCATTTTATTTCCTCCCACTTTTTAGATTGTTCTAATATCGTTCTGGTCTATTTTTCTTCATTTTTTATTCATGAAACAGTATCTAAAAACAAATATATTAATTAGAAAAATCTTAGATATCCAATGATGACGAAATTTACCGCTTAAACTACAGTGTGTTATACAAAATTTACCATTATCGTCCCTGAACGTCAAGATATATCCTGATTAATCCATTCTTTTAATAATTCCAGTTGCTGATTGCTAAAAATATATACAGGGAGGTAAAGCAAAGTTTTTTTTCTCCGTATCTTTTTATCAGAGGGTGGAAATATATATAATAAAAGAAATTTATTCGTCTCTACTAAATTTTTAATTCTACAATAGGGTATTTTGACTTCATGTGTTGGAGTGTAGGTTATAAATTCATGTTGTGAAAATTTCATTTTCATAGTGTATTTAAATTCTTTTATATGTTTGATATATATATAATATGTTAATAACCTAGGAACTACGAAACAAATAGATGCAAATACTAAATACGCTAATGGAATCGCATATTCCTGTGGATTCATAATAAAATAAAATAGAGACTTAAAAACTAAAATGGCACAGCATATATATATAATCCATAATAGTATACGACCTAAAAAATTATTATATTTAACTACATACAGAATACTTGATTTATAGTTTTTTTTATATCTTTTTTCTGTTCGATCAACTATTATTTACTAAAAAACATTAATATAGTATTCCACGTATCGAATATAAGGATTGGGTTTAGCAAAGGAGATAATCTAAATTGGTTGTATACTGCAGTTTACATAAAGTAACAATGTGTTGAAGGAGTTTTTGAAAGTGTGAGAGGAGGAGATTCCGTTGGGGGAAAAAGCACATAGTAACTTTGAAAATCTGGAAAATAATAGTTAAGTGAAGGAGAGAGATAGTATGAAAATAAAAAGAAGATTATCTTTATTATTAGCAGGTTTGGTGTTAATGAGCAGTATGACAGCTTTTGCGGAAACGAAAACTTTTAGCTTTATAATATATCCAAATGGATATAGCAATACTAGTACTAATCCTGCGAAAAAGGCAGATAGTGAACAAAAGGCTTATATTACACCAACTTCTATTTCTGGTTCTGGTAGGGTATGGGCTTGCATCTATGGTACCGATGGAAATCAGAAAACAGTAGATATAGGCTTTGAGCCTTCAGAAGTAAACGTTAAAAAAACCGCTGGTTATTATATTACTGGTGTTGCCGGAAACTATTATTATCTATCAATAGGTGACGGTGAAGGGGAAGTGACTTCAAGTTACTTATATATAGCAGGAAGATATACGCCATAGAAAATTTGTACAAAAATAGCTTTAGGCTCTGTTTTGAACAGAGCCTAAAGCTGTGAAAGGAAAAGTTATGAATAAAGTGAAGTTATTCTTATTTTTTGTTTTATTTTCGTTGCTTTTTGTTTTGGCTGGATGTGGTGAATCCAGTATAAGTAACGGTGCTATTGGGATTGATAATCCAGAGCAATCACCGATAGAAATTCCCTATGCCTATGAAAAGCAAATATCTGACAGAACTAATATTAATGCGGAAATAGAAGTGCCGGATACTATCAGGGAGGAGGGATTCTATACTGCCAGTGCAGAATTACTGAATTATGATGATTCCCAGGTGGAGGGTTTGTTTTGGAATAAGGATAATACGAAAGAAGAAATGTATCCAGAGGATGGAGGGAAGGCTATATATGGATTAAATGGAGATTTTTTATTTGTATCTTCGACTTACCTATCTTATTACACTTCATGGGCTCAATACCCTGAGTGTGCTTTTTACTCAGATATTAGAACGGAAGATTATAACAGAAATTTGTATAAAAAGGATATGGATTTTTCTTTCAAAAGCAGAGAAGAGGTAAAAGAAGAACTGGATCAAGTATTAAATCAGCTGGGTGTTGAGGAGGCTGTCTATGATTTTTATGCATTGGACTATCAGACAATGGAAAGTGAAGCGATTGTGTATGATATAGATGGGGGAAGTGAAAAACCAGATTATAGCTGGAGTGAAAAGGACAACTGCTATTACATATATATTTGTCAGACCTGCAATGGGGTGCCTCTTTTAAGCGGTAGAACACAAGAATTGAATGAGATGGTAAAAAATCATGCGACTGTAGATGTTCTCTATAATATGGATGGAATTGCGGAATTTTGGGGGAAATATTTATATAAAATTAAATATGATGATAAGATACGGCCCTTATACGATTTTGATGCCATTGTATCAGTATTTCAGCAAAAACAGGAACTGATGTTAGCGGAATATGATACGGTAATTGATTCTATCAGTTTATATGCCCTGCCGACGGAGCAAAAAAACGGTACTTATGAAATTCAGCCTGTCTGGATATTTTCAGGAAATTCCTATTGGACGGAGAATGGAGAAGATTATACATATCCCTATGCTATGATCATAGATGCCGTATCGGGGGAGGAGATTACAGAGTGAAAACGGATTTTTTTAGAGTTATGTTAATTGATATAAAAAGAGCCTTTTGCTCCTATACCTTTCTCATTGCGGTACTGGGGGTTGTTCTATCCTGTTTTGCTACCATACCTGTCATCGGGATCTATCAGATTGATGTGGTATATGTGTGGCTCCGAATTCATAGTAAAAGTCAAACATTACTGGCTTTTCTTTTTGCCATGTTTCCCTATGGCTTATGCTTTTATCAGGATTTTTCCCATAAAAATATTCAAAATGTAATGGCAAGAATTTCGGTGTCTACCTATGCTGTCAATAAGGTCATAGCCAGTATTATATCCTGCATAGTGGCATTTGTGGCAGGAAAATTACTCTTTGCTTTATTTTTATCAACAAGCTTGCCCTTATCCAACCCACAATATCATACGATTAGCGACATGGATAACAGTGGTTATATTCTGTATTCTTTTCTGGCTGAAGGAAAGATATGGACCTATTTTTTCCTGGTTGCCCTGCTGCAGGGGATCTGTGCAGGAATACTGATAACGTTAGCACTCTTAGTATCCTTATATATTCAGGAAAAAGCCATAATTTTCACCGTACCTATTGGTGCTTATTATATAATTAATGCGTATATCATTCATGGCCTGGGCTTTCCTGTCTATTTTAACATCAATCAAATATATGGAGGCATAGAGACCGTATGGAATAAAGACAGCCTGTCCTATGCCTATGCCGTGGGCCTGGCTTTGTTACTTTGGATTTTGTTGGGAATGGCAATCATCAGAAAGCTGAAAAGGAGAATTTATTATGAGTAGTATCCGTAATTTCTATCGGTATCTGTTTCGAAAACATTTTTTAAGTGCCAGAACAGCAGCTGTCCTGATCATTTCCTATCTGCTTATGGATATGTTCTTATCACCGGTCAGAGATTTTGCTAAATCAGTGGATGTATCTGTTTCACCCTGGGGAGCGCCTCTTGTCTTAAGTGGTCCTTACATAGTGATGGTGTTCATGCTGCTGTATTTTTTCTGGATCAGCGATTTTCCAGTGACTGACCGGACACAGCTCTATATCGTAAACAGAATCGGCATAGGTAAATGGATAGGGGGACAAACCTTGTATATTCTTTCCACCGGTTTCTTTTATATACTTCATCTATGGTTAGGAATCAACCTGCTGTTATTACCGGTAATGAAATATGAAGCAGGCTGGGGAAAGGTCTTTGGTACTTTATCACAGCCTCAGATTAGTGCAGACCAGGGGATTTTACTGGAAATACCCTATCGGATCATTAGTAATTACGACCCTTTAACAACAAATATAAATATGCTATTGATCTGCAGTCTGGTAACAGGAGTGATTGGCGTACTTGTATTATCTCT
This sequence comes from uncultured Lachnospiraceae bacterium, assembly GCA_946409475.1. GTDB lineage: Bacteria > Bacillota > Clostridia > Lachnospirales > Lachnospiraceae > CAMJWQ01. The sequence continues at coordinate 19,235 of CAMJWQ010000012.1, read as the reverse complement.
GAATGCATATCTTAGAATGTCAGGTATCGTTGTGGGAACCTTTATCAGCTTTTTTTGTCTTGCCACACGGTATCTGCCGGATTCCTGGCACAAGCTTTCCCCCCTTGACTGGATGCAGATAGATAATTACAGCAGTTCTATAAATAAGGATTTGTTAAGTTATCCATATGTGTATATAGCCCTTAGCTTATTATTGATTTTATTCACGGTGGTAAGCCGTTACCGGGTAGAAAAAATGGAATTGGGAAGGTAGGGATATAGGTGAAAAAAATACTGTCGGTGGAACATGTATCAAAAATTTTTGGTGAGGATAAGGTATTAAGCGATATCTCCTTTGTGGGAGAAGAAGGAGAGATTATCGGCTTTGTAGGACATAACGGCTCCGGTAAAACCGTATTGTTGAAATGTATTTGTGGATTACTGCAGGCCTCGGAAGGAAAGATAGAAATCAATGGGAAAAAAGTGGGCATCGGAAAAAATATGCCCCATAATATCGGCTTACTCATTGAAGAGCCGGCCTTTTTAAATGATTACAGCGGTTATAAGAATCTGGATTTTTTGTACCGGATGCGTAATAAGAAAAATCCGGATCTGCTAAAAGCGGTTATGACTATCGTAGGGCTGGACTGGAAAAGCCGTAAGAAAGTGAAAAAATATTCTCTCGGCATGCGGCAGAGACTGGCAATTGCCCAGGTAATCATGGAGGAGCCGGAAATCCTGATTCTGGACGAACCCATGAATGGACTGGATAAGAATGGAATCAAAGAGATGCGGGAATTATTTCTGGAGAAAAAAAGACAGAATAAGCTGCTGTTATTAGCAAGCCACAGCCGGGAAGATATCGAATATCTGTGTGACCGGGTATACGAATTGGAAAATGGAATTATGAGGGAAAGAGATTGTGTGGAAACATGAAAAAACAATTATATATAACTTTTTCAGCAGTTTTATTATGCCTTTTAAGTCTAACAGCATACAGCCAGCAAGACACGTTATTCAGCGATCAAACAGATGATACAATTAAAGAAAGATACAATTAAAGAATTTGAAATTGCTAATTTATAATGGTACAATCGACATGGAAGGATTAAAAAAAGGTAATAACGAATCTTAGAATTCCTACACGAAAGGTAGTATTCAATATGTAATATGATTGACAGGAGGAGTTCCATGTTTTTTAAAAAAGAAATATTATGTACCAATTCATTTGAAAAATTCAATCAGGCGAAATCAATACTAATACATAATAATATAGCCTATACCTATAAGGTATGGGATCAGACTGACAGCGGCTTCATGGACAATCACAGAAGAGGCACAGGTTCTTTCGGTGTGAATATGAATGCTGTAAAATACTATTATCTGTACGTATCTAATAAAAATTATGAAAAGGCATCCTTTCTTATACAAAAATAAGGAAGTGGTAATTTTGCTTATGAGTTTCCGCTGTCTTGACATAAAAAAGCCGGAATCCATTCCTGATCTAACAGCTTAATTTTAATGAGCAGGCTTTTCAATGTGACCATTGACGAACTTATTAATAATGAATTGAGATATGAATATTCTAATAAAAAGCTGCTTAATAAAACAATAATAAATAAAAGAGATGGCTTACAGAAAAGAGATGTGGCCGCCCGCTGGGCGGCTTTTTTATGTATTAATAGGAATGCTCTTGACTTACTGAAAAAGTAACAACATTGACTGCCTTTAAGCGAAGGATAATTATAAAACTCCTCAGCACAAAAAGAATTTATTGACAAAAAATAGGGAAAAGATTACAATAAAAAAAAGACGTGAGCGGCGACTCACACTAGTAGAGGAGGATATGCAAATGGCCTACAACGGATTTGCCATAGACGAATATCTGGATGCAGAAAAGGTGACAAAAGAGCTGGACGCATTAATGCAGAAACCGGTATATTCCGTCAAAAAGAATTATTTGGAAGAATATGTGGATGAATATTTTTTTGAAAAATGTACCAGATCTAAAACTATGATTGATGAGGCAAAAGAGATTATTCCGGGGGGCGTACAGCATAATCTTGCCTTTAACTATCCCTTTCCTATTGTCATAACAAAAGCGGAAGGAGCAAAATTATACGATGTAGACGGCAATTGGTATTATGATCTGCTGCAGGCAGGCGGTCCCACTATTTTGGGAAGTAATCCTCCTGAGGTGAGGGATCAGGTCATTGAGCTTCTTAAGACCTGCGGACCTTCTACCGGATTGTTTCATGAATTTGAATATAAAATTGCAAAGAAAATAACCGATTTGGTACCGTCTGTGGATATGTTCCGTATGCTGGGTTCCGGAACGGAGGCCTGTATGTGTGCGGCCCGCGTTGCGAGACTGAAAACGGGAAAGAAAAATATCCTGAAAATGGGCGGTGCCTATCATGGCTGGTCGGATCAGCTGGCATACGGAATCCGGGTTCCGGGAACGAAAAGCCTGATGTCAAAGGGAGTACCCGGATTTGTATTTAAGCATACGGATGAATTTTTCCCCAATGATTTGGGTGATCTGGAAAAGAAGCTGTGGAGGAGTAAATTCCATGGTGGTACGGCAGCAGTATATCTGGAGCCCGTGGGTCCGGAAAGCGGCACCCGCCCCCTCTCCAAAGAGTTTGTCAAGGGAGCGGAGCGTCTGGCCCATGAATATGGAGCGCTTTTGATTTTCGATGAGGTAGTGACCGGATTCCGGATTGGAACCAGCGGTGCCCAGGGATACTTTGATGTTGACCCTGACCTGACCATATTTGGCAAGGTGATTGCAGGAGGATACCCGGGTGCAGGAGGAATAGGCGGCCATAAGGACTGTATGGCACATCTTGGAGCAGGCCTGGATTCTTCCGGCAAAAAGATCCCCAAGGCTATGTGCGGCGGAACTATGGCGGCAACACCCATATCCTGTGTGGCAGGCTATTATGCCATCTGTGAGATAGAAAGAACCAATGCCTGCGAAAAGGCAGGACGCATGGGAGACCGTCTGACAAAAGGCCTGCAAAAGCTGGTGAAGCAGTATGAGTTACCCTTCGTTGTATTTAACCAGGGCTCTATCTGCCATCTGGATAATGCAGGTACCATGCACTTTAGCATAAATTGGAAGAAGCCATGGAAGATTCCGCATATTTTAAAGGAAACAGGAATCCGCCAGAAGGAAATGGAGCATATGGGTGCCGCCTATATGGCGGAAGGAATCATCACGCTGGCAGGCTCCAGGCTATATACAAGCGCCGCCTATACGGAAGAAATGATAGATGATGTATTGCAAAGATTTGAGAGGGTTTTTGCAAAATGCGGTCCTTTATAAATAAGGAAGCAGACGGTATAGTACCGGTAGCGGCCGTTAAGTAAACGGTAATTTCTGTATGCGGATTTCTCCATGAGGGAATGTGCATAGATAGGAGCTTATTATGGCATATGCGATAAAAGAAGCAAAGGATTTGGTGATACAGGCAGGAAAAAGACTGGCAGACAGCGGTCTTATTGCAAGGACCTGGGGAAATATCAGTGCCAGAATTTCGGACACACAATTTGTCATTACTCCGAGCGGCCTGGCTTATGAAACCTTGACGCCGGAGCAAATTGTGGTGGTTACCATTGCGGACTGCAGTTATGAAGGAAATATCAAGCCCTCCAGTGAGAAGGGAGTTCATGCGGATGCTTACCGGCTGCGCCGGGAAGTAAACTTTATTATACATACCCATCAGGAAAAAGCCTCCGTCATTAGTATGGAAGGAGAAAACCTAAAGATAGACAACCCGGCATATAAAAAGGTATTGGGAGATACGGTTCCCTGTGCCGCCTATGGTATGCCCTCTACGGGAAAGCTGCGAAAAGGTGTGGCAGATTCTGTCTCTCGGTATCCTGAAAGTAAGGCCATATTAATGAAATGCCACGGAACCCTGTGCATGGGAAATGATTATGAGCATTCATTTACCATAGCTAAGACTCTGGAGCAATTTGCCGGGGAGAGGTTTGAGAAAGCCTGCGGCCCGGAAAAAAGAGAAAAGGAAAATATTCCTGATTATGGAAAAAGTGAACGCAGGGGAAACAGTTTCCTGCTTACCTGTGACGGGGATTCTGCCTTGTATCCGATAGACAGGCTGCCGAAGGAGGCACCAAAGGCTGCGGCTTTGCATAGCCGGATATATAGACGAAGTAAGGTGGCAAGTATTATCCACAATACGGAGGCATATGTGGTTGAGGCCAGTAAAAGAGAGGGCGCGCTAAAACCGTATATTGATGATTTGGCTCAAATTGCAGGTGTCAATATAAAAAAGGTGAAAAACGGAGCTTCGGATTTTGGGAGGACGGCAGGGGCTTTAGCCTTTAAAAATGCGGTTTTTATAAAGAATGAGGGAGCACTTTGCACGGGCAAAACAAAGGAGGATGCCATAGCGGTCGGCATGGTGCTGAAAAAAGGATGTGCGGCGGAGCTTTACGGGGCGGCACTGGGAAAGAAAAAATACTTAAAAGGAATAGATGCCTATCTGCAAAGGCTCGTTTATGTGTTACAATATGCAAAGAAGAAAAAATAACGGAGTAAGGTGACATGCAAAAAAAGCTGACGGAAGAAAAGATGGTGGAGATTCTGGAAACAGGTATCGGAGAATTTGCAGAAAAGGGGCTCAGCCGGGCAAATATTAATGTAATTGCCAAAAAAGCAGGAATCAGTGTGGGAGTATTATACAAATATTATGCGGATAAAGAAGCTTTTTTTCTGGCCTGTTTAAAAAGGAGCGTCGGCGTATTGGAGGCCGTACTGAAAGAAGTTGTGGAATCTGATGATAAGCTCCTTGTAAGAGCTGAAAAAATCATTCGGGCGGTACAAAATTATGCCAGAACCCACAAAAATTATATCAATATGTATAATGAGATTACTTCCGGAAGCAGCAGCAAATTTGCCCCTCTTCTGGCAGCGGAAATTGAAAATCTGACGGCAAGAACATATACCGGCTTTATTGCAAAGGCGATGGAGGACGGAGATATCAGGAGGGATATCAATCCCCGTTTGTTTGCTTTCTTTTTTGACAATTTGCTGACCATGCTCCAGTTTTCTTATTGCAGTGATTATTATAGAGAACGGTTTAAGGTTTTTTGCGGGGCTGATATTTTGGATGAGGATGAAAAGGTAGTGACGGAATTATTGAAATTTTTGGAATCTGCCTTTACCTTCTCCCGGTCGGAAATTGTACACCGCAGGTAAGAAGAAAGCAGGTTGAAAAAACAAGGCAGGCAAGTGAGATCATGCGTGTTATAATGATTAAGAAATGGTGTGGAGTATGGATCATGAAAAGAGAGGGTAGGCATGGTATATGTAATCGCTTATGATATCGGAACAACAGGAGTAAAAACCTGTCTTTTCGGAATAGATAAAAAGATAGAACTGATCGCAAATGCCCATCAGGGGTATCGGCTTTATATCCTTGCCAATGGGGGCGCGGAACAGGACGAAGAGGAATGGTGGCAGGCTATGTGTGCTACCACCAAAGAATTGTTTACTCATACAAAAATAGAACCTTCTGAAATCGCAGGCATTTCATTTTGTTCTCAAATGCAGGGACTGGTACTTGTTGACAAGGAAGGCAGGCCGGTCAGGAGGCCAATGAGCTACATGGACCAGCGTGCCGTAAAGGAAATGAAAAAGGGCATGGCTTACGGCATAAAGGTGGCGGGCGTGAATGCAGGAAAACTGGTAAAAAGCCTGCTGCTCACCAAGGCTGCTTCCACCAGTGTAAAGGATCCCATATGGAAATATAAGTGGGTGGAGAGCCGTGAACCGGAAAGGTTTCAAAAAGTATACAAGTGGCTGGATGTAAAGGAATATCTGATACATAGGTGCACCGGCAGATTCGTTATGACGGAGGATTCCGCATTTGCCACCTTTCTTTACGACACCAGAAGAGGAAGAGAAGGCTTTAGCCAGGCCTTATGCAGGATGTACGGAGTAAACAGGACGCACCTTCCGGATATTGTAAAAGCAACGGACAGAGTGGGAGGATTGACGAAGAAGGCTGCCGCAGATTTAGGACTGGTGTCCGGCATACCCGTATTCGGAGGCGGAGGAGATGCCACTCTCATAGGAGTGGGAGCGGGCTGTACCGATGTGGGAGATACTCATATTTATTCCGGTACTTCCGGATGGGTTTCCACCATTGTGGAAAAACAAAGAGTGGATGTAGTCAGCATGATAGCGGCAATCGTAGGAGTCCGGCAGGGGCGCTACAATTATTTTGCGGAAATGGAAACAGCGGGGAAATGTCTGGAATGGGTCAAGGATCATTTGGCTCTGGACGAAATAGGAGTATATCTGGAAAAAAAGCATGTAGCAGAAAGCCAGGAAGCTGTCTATACCAATCTGTATGATTATCTGATGGAGACCATACAAGAGACCGGACCGGGTGCGGGAGGAGTCATTTTTACCCCCTGGCTTCACGGCAACCGGTGCCCCTTTGAAGATCCTGATTCAGCGGGCATGTTTTTTAATATTACGCTGGATACGGGTAAAACAGAGCTGATACGGGCAGTGCTGGAGGGTATTTGCTATCATTTGAGGTGGATGCTGGAAAGTCAGGAAAAACATATTAAAACCTCCGAAACCATACGGTTCGTGGGAGGAGGAGCCCTGTCACCCGTAACAGGACAAATACTTTCGGATATAACCGGCCACCGGATCGGAGTAGTGGAGAATCCACAGAATGTAGGCTCCGTGGGGGCAGCTGCGGTTATGGGAGTAGGGCTTGGTATCATAAATAATTTGGAAGCGGTAAAGGCTTACATTCCCCTAAAACAGATTTTTGAGCCTGATGCAAAAGCAAAAGCTCTATATGATAGAAATTTTCAAGTATTTAAAAGACTATATGGATCCAATAAAAGGAATTTTAAAGCGATGCATGGGAAGGTGTGAGGTGTCTGCATATGAACTTTCATCAGTTAATAGAAGAGCAAAGAGCATTTTTTGAGCAAGGCGGTACAAAAAAAACGGAATTTCGGCTTGCAATGCTCCGTAAGCTGCAAAAAGCCCTTTGCAGCCAGGAAGAACAGCTAAATGAAGCGATGAAAAAGGATATGAATAAATGTCCTACAGAGGTGTATATGACGGAAATAGGAATGGTCCTGGAGGAATTGCGTTTTCATATCCGGCATTTAAAGGGCTGGATGAGGGAAAAAAGAGTCCCCACCCCTCTTGCCCAATTTCCGGCAAGGTCTTTTGTCTCACCACAGCCTTATGGAGCAGCGCTTATTATGTCTCCCTGGAATTATCCCATTCAGCTATGCTTAGAACCGCTGATTGGTGCCATCTCTGCCGGCTGTACGGCCGTGGTAAAGCCCTCTGCCTATACACCGGCTACCAGCCGGGCTATTGCCCGTATACTGGAAACGATTTATCCCCGTAAATATGTTGCTGTGGTAGAAGGCGGCAGGGAACAGAATGCGGCTTTACTGGAGGAACGGTTTGATTATATATTCTTTACGGGAAGTCCTTTGGTAGGCCATCTGGTTATGGAAAGTGCGGCAAAGAATTTGACGCCTATAACATTGGAGCTGGGAGGAAAAAGCCCTGTTATTGTGGATAAGACGGCGAATATTAAAATTGCCGCAAGGCGCATTGCCTTCGGCAAGGTATTAAATGCCGGACAAACCTGCGTGGAGCCGGATTATTTATTGATTCACAGGGACAGGAAAGGCGAATTTATCAAAGCCTTTCAGTCCGCCCTGGAGGAATTTTTTCCGAAGGGTGACATGTCTGATATGAATACCATCATTAACGAAAAACATTTTGACAGAATAACCGGACTCTTAGACAGCGGGAAGATTGTTCTGGGAGGAGAAACCGACCGGAAAAGACGGTTTATTGCACCGACACTCCTTGATGAAGTAAGCTTCGATTCCCCTATCATGCAGGAGGAAATATTCGGTCCTGTTCTTCCTATGATATCCTATGAGGATTTGGGAGAATGTATCACCTATATCAGAAAGCATCAAAAGCCATTGGCATTATATCTGTTTACGGAGGATATTGCTGTTGAAAGGCAGGTGCTGGAGCAATGTTCCTTTGGCGGCGGCTGTATCAATGATACGATCATCCATCTGGCTACCTCCCACATGGGGTTCGGCGGAGTGGGAGCCTCAGGAATGGGAAGCTATCATGGCAAAAAAAGCTTTGATACCTTTACCCATTACCGGAGCATTGTAAAAAAAGCCACATGGCTGGATATGCCCATTCGCTACAGGCCATATACAAAAAGAAAGGATAAGATGCTTCGTATTTTTTTAAAGTAGTGCCGGCATAATGGAGAGAAGGAACATGACAAAGAGGTCATCTGCAAACAGATGGGCTCTTTTTTTCTTTCCGGAAATATATTAAATTAAATAGAAACGGAGGATAAGAAATGATAACGTTACTTAAGAAGGGAATTATCTATGATGGGACGGGGCATGAGCCATATAGTGGAGATATCCTTATGGAAGATGAACGGATAAAGGAAGTGGGGAAAAACATCACAGAGGATAAAGCGGAGCACATCATAGATTTGCAGGGGTTATCCGTGTCCTCCGGTTTTATTGATGCCCACTCTCATAATGACTGGTATGCTATTAAGAAAGAGCCCCTCCCTTACCTGGAGCCTTTTATCAGACAGGGAATTACTACCTTTATTGCCGGAAACTGCGGCATTTCAGAAATGGGCTTTGAGCCGGGCAGTCCCTATATCAATGAAATGGGAGGAGGATTGTTTTCCTTTCAGGATACAACAGGAGCCTATGGAACCATGCCGGAATTTTTTGGAGCCATCCACAAAAATAATCCCTGCAACCTGGCTTCTCTGGTCGGTCATTGCACCGTAAGAACAGGTGTCGCAGGTAACAGCAGCCGTCCTCTTACAAAAGACGAGGAGGAGAATATGCTGGCTATATTGGAACAGGCATTGCAGGAAGGGGCATGTGGCATTTCCTTAGGTCTCATGTATGAACCGGGACTGTATGCCGATAGTAAGGAGCTGAAAAAAATAGCTGCTCTTTGTGCCAAATATAATAAACCTCTTACGGTACATCCCCGGGCCAATTCCGCTGTTTCCATGGCATATCCCCAACTGCTTGGGCGTTCCCATCTGCTTCGTGCTTTGGATGAATTGGTGGAAATTGCAGAAGAAACAAGATGCAGGCTCCACTATTCCCATGCCATATTTGTGGGCAGAAGCTCCTTTAAGGACAAGGATGAATTTTTGGAAATTATGCATAAGCTTCGTAAGAAGGGGATTGATGCGGCTTTTGATATCTATCATGAAACCATGGGAGTATCCGTTATTACGGTGATTCTGCCTGGCTGGTATCAGGCAATGAGTCCCGCACAGCGAAAGAAGGCGATGAATAAATATAAATTGCGGATACTCTGCCATGCTTCCAGCAAGCTTCTTGGCTTTGGCTTTAAGGATATTGAGGCCGCCTATATAGGAGAGGACTGTCAGGAGTTTGAGGGCAAGACCGTACATCAGATCGCAAGAGAAAGAAACCGGTCCGATTTGAATACCTATTTATATTTGTGCGAAAAAAGCAATTTTAAAGGAAGAGTTAATATGGGGCCTTACAGCACGCCTGCTATTATCAGTCAATTATCCAAAGAGGATAACTGCCTGTATATGACAGATGCATGGGTAGAGGACAGAGGAGTGCAAAATCCGGCGATCTATGACTGCTTTCCTAAGTTTTTAAGATCCTCTCTCCTTGGGGAGGGTGATACCATGGAAAGAACCATTCGAAAAATGACCGGTGGAACGGCGGACAGGTTTTCCATAAAAGACAGGGGATATATTAAAGAAGGTTTTTTTGCAGATATCACGGTTTTTAGTGAAAAGGAATTAAAAGAGGCCGTGCCGGATCAAAAAAAAGCTTTTGGAATCAAAAAGGTGTTCATTAACGGGAAATTGGTTCTGGAGGATGATGTCTTACAGGAGGCTGCGGCCAGAAGAGCAGGGCAGGCTGTGAGGGTCTGAAGAGGGATAAAGGGAGGAAGAAAATATGAGTAAAGAAAATGCAAAGTTAAAAAAAGAAATACTGCGGGGAATAAAATTCGGTTTATTCTCTGTTTCGGCAGGAATTGTGGAGATTGTAGCTTTTTCTCTTTTAAACGAGCTGACAGGCTGGCCTTACTGGGGCTGCTATGTACCGGCACTGGTGTTGTCCGTGCTGTGGAATTTTACCCTGAACCGGCGCTATACCTTTCGTTCTGCCAATCAGGTATCCGTAGCTATGGTAAAGGTACTTGCCTTCTATCTGGCTTTTGTACCCGCTTCCACAATTTTTGGGAACTATCTTGCAGATACACTGCATTGGAACGAATATGCGGTGACACTTATCAATATGATAGGCAATTTTGTTCTGGAATTTCTCTATGACCGCTTTTTTGTATTTGGAAAAACTATTGATACCAATCATTTGGCAAAGAGGGCGAAAAGGAAAATATGAATTGCCGGCAGCAATAAGGGCAGGACCAATTATAACAGGTCCTGCCCTTATTGCTGCCGGCAATGGAATATATTCAACCGTATAAAACCATGCAAGAAGGGTTATTGTACCGATGATACAAAAACAAATTTTTTTTTTGTATTTTACACTGATTGTTAAAAACCAAACGGATTGTTATAATCTAGACAAGTTAAAAAACCAGAGGGGGTAACAGACATGAAGATGTTATTTGCACCGGATTCCTTTAAAGGTACCATGTCCTCTGAGCATATTATAGAGTTATTGTCACAAGCAGCAAAAAAGTACTTCAAAGACTGTGAAATCATAGGCGTACCTATGGCTGACGGCGGAGAAGGGACAATAGATGCCTTGGTGTCAGTGATGAAGGGACGGTATGAGAGTCTCAAAGTAATAGGCCCCATGGAGGAACCGACAGAGGCCAGATATGGCGCAATAGGAGACGATACGGTAATTATAGAAATGGCGGAGGCATCGGGGCTTACATTAGTTCCGGAGAACAAAAGAAATCCGCTGGAAGCTACTTCCTATGGGACAGGGGAGCTTATTAAGCATGTTTTGGACCGGGGATACAAAAACATATTTCTTACGGTGGGAGGGAGCGCTACCAATGACGGAGGTATGGGAGCGGCCGATGCCTTAGGCATTCAATTCTTTGATAAAGAGGGAAAACGATTAAAGCCCATAGGAAAAAATCTCATAAAAATAGATAGAATTCAAACCGAGGCTATGATTCCGGGCTTAAAGGATGCAAATATAACTATAATGTGTGATGTGAAAAATCCCCTTGTTGGGAAAGACGGAGCCACCTATGTGTATGGAGAGCAAAAGGGGGGAACACCGGATCAGCTGGAGCTTTTGGAAGAGGGAATGAAGCATTATGCAGCAATCATGAAAGAGCAATTTGGCAAAGAAATTTCGACGCGGCAGGGAGCCGGGGCGGCAGGAGGAATTTGCGTTCCTTTTATAACCTTTACCAAAGCCAGGATAGCTTCGGGAATTGAGACGGTTTTGCAGATCATAAATTTTGATACATTACTGGATGGAGTGGATTTGGTAGTGACCGGCGAAGGACGGGTGGATTGGCAGTCTGCCTTTGGAAAAGTACTTGCCGGAGTAGGAAATGCATGCAAGGCAAGGAGCATCCCGGTAATTGCCATAGTGGGAAGCATGGGAGACGGTGCTTTTGATATTTTTGACTACGGAGTGGATTCCATTATGACATCTGTAAATGGGGTAATGGATTTAGATACGGCAATCAATAATGCTGATGAATTGTTGAAAAATGCGGCAGAGCGAATGTTCCGCTTAATAAAAGTGGGCATGAAATTAGCGGGTTCAATTTAATGATATAAAATCTAGTTAATAGATATTTATATAAATGGGAATAACTTTCTGTGCACAAAAGTAAATCCTAAGGAACAAATTTAAAGGAGGGTTAAGAAGTGGAAGAATTTTCGAATAAGTTATTAAAGATTTTAGGAAAAGTTCCTGCCGGAATTATGATTATCCCCTTAGTACTGGGAGCATTAATCAATACTTTTTGTCCACAGATATTACAAATTGGTACATATACCACTGCCACATTTACCAGTGCAGGAACAATAGCAATTACAGGTGTTTTTTTTGTGTGCGTCGGTGCGCAGCTGCAGGTCAGAACCATCCCTAAAGTAATCAGAAGAGGCGGAACATTACTGTTTGCTAAATTTGCAATCGGTGCCCTGCTCGGCATTGCGGTGGGACGTTTTTTCGGACCCGATGGTTTTCTGGGATTATCCTCGCTGGCTATTATCAGTGCGGTTACAAATTGCAATGGCGGTATCTTTGTTTCTCTCATGAATATTTACGGAGACGAGACAGATGTGGCTTCCGTAAGCCTGCTGTCAATTAATGACGGACCGTTCCTCACAATGGTGGCAATGGGTACATCGGGGCTTGCCAGCATAGATTTACTATCCCTGCTGTCCACGGTATTGCCTATCATTATTGGCATGATTCTCGGAAACTTCAGCTCTAAGATCAGAGAATTTCTGGATTCGGGTACAAAAATATTGATTCCCTTTATCGGATTTTGCCTGGGCGGAGGAATCAACCTGTCCAATATTGTCAAAAGCGGATTTTCAGGAATCCTGTTAGGATTAATTTCCGCATTTGTCGGAGGTGTATTTATACTGGTATTTGATAAACTAATTGGAGGAAGACCCGGTTATGCAGCCTGGGCCGTATCCACTACGGCGGGAAATGCCGTGCTGGTTCCCGCCTCGGTGGCCCTGGTAGATCCCAGTCTGGAAACTGCTGCCGCAATAGCAACACCACAGGTAGCGGCTGCAGTTGTAGTAACGGCCATTTTGGCACCGATTATGACTAATTTCTGGGCTAAGAAATTCGGAAGTCCCAAGTTTCCCAAAAAAGAGGCGGTAAATGCCGCAGTGAGTACCACTTAAAATTCATAGTAAATATAAACAGGAGGACTGGAAATGAGAAAAGAGTTACATTTAACACCGGAAGAAATCAAGCATGATCAAGAGGTTATGGAGAAGTTAAAGCAATTTGATACGCCTACCATCACCAACGTAGTTGCGAGCTATCCAAACGATGAAAATTGCTTAAAGCTATACAATCCCTGGTATGGAAAATGGTATACCGATGCCACATTGAAATGTAATTTCCCTGAACTGGGCAGGCTTTGCGGCTATGTAGTAACGGCTACCTACGGACTGCCTGATCATGACTACAGTCATGGCAGCATGATCGGAGATGTATTCGATGCCATTAAGGCTTCACCCCAGCCGGTTGTGTTGTGTGTAAAACAAGAAATGCCGGAGGATATGAAAATGCGGAACGGCCTGCTGGGCGGAAACATGATGACATCCTTTAAGCGTGCCGGTATTATCGGAGCCATTACGGATGGAGCATCCCGTGATGTGGATGAAGTTCGTCCCCTGGGAGTGCAATACATGACTACGGGAATCTGTGCGGGACACGGAGATTTATCTTTGCAATGCATCAATGATGTTGTTGATATCTGCGGCATGAGAGTAGGACCTGGGGATATCGTTCATATGGATGAAAACGGGGCCGTAAAATTTCCCAGAGAATATCTGGATGATATCTTGGAACGTGCTTCGGCAATGCAAAAATTTGAAGCGAAAGCACAGCCTATGCTGGCAAAAGCAAACAGCGGAAAAGAAATCAATGATATTTTAGCAGGACTATATGCATAAATAAAGGTCTCATAAAGAGGACACCCGAGCCATAGCTAAGGGTGTCTTCGGAATGTAATAATAACGAGGAGGAAAATATATGAAAATTGTAATATTAGACGGCTATACGGAAAATCCGGGAGATTTAAGCTGGGAAGCCTTTGAAGCAATGGGGGAATTAACAGTCTACGATCGTACGCCGGCAGATAAGATCATCGAAAGAATTGGCAATGCGGAGGCTGTCATTGTTAATAAAACACCTGTTTCAAAAGATACAATGAATGCTTGCAGCAATATCAAATACATCGGTGTTCTGGCAACAGGATACAACGTGGTTGATACGGTAACAGCCGGGGAAAAAGGCATTACCGTAACTAATATCCCCACTTATGGGACAGCAGCAGTAGGGCAGTTCGCCATGGGGCTTTTATTGGAAGTCTGCCATCATATCGGACACCATGATAAGGCCGTGCATGAAGGAAGATGGGAGCAATGCCCGGATTGGTGCTTCTGGGATTACCCATTGATCGAACTGGACGGAAAGACAATGGGGATTATCGGATACGGAAGAATCGGACAAAATACGGGAAAGCTGGCACAGGCTTTTGGTATGAAGGTATTGGCGTACGATGCTTTTAAAATACCGGAATTAGAAAGCGAAACCTGTAAATATGCGGAATTGGATGAATTGCTGGTAAAATCGGATGTGATTGCTTTACATTGTCCCTTGTTTCCGGAAACGGAAGGGATTATCAATAAAGATACCATTGCGAAAATGAAAGACAGTGTTATAATAATAAATAATTCAAGAGGACCGTTAATTGTGGAAAAGGATTTGGCAGAGGCATTGAATTCCGGAAAGGTATTGGCAGCCGGATTGGATGTGGTATCTACGGAGCCGATTCGTGGTGACAATCCGCTGTTAAAAGCAAAAAACTGCCTGATTACGCCTCACATTTCCTGGGCCCCAAAGGAATCCAGAGCAAGGCTTATGAATATTGCGGCGGATAATCTGAAAGCATTTTTAGCAGGAGAAGCTGTTAATGTAGTGAATAAATAACGAAAGGTCTTAAATGATGAAGAAAATTGCATTTATCGGTGTAGGGATTATGGGAAAATCCATGGTAAGAAATTTGCTAAAGGCAGGCTTCCAACTGCATATTTTTGCAAGAAATAAAAGCAAAGCAGAAGACGTCATAAGTGAGGGAGCTGTTTTTCACGAAAGCATAGGTGATTGTGTGAAAGACTGCGAAGCGGTGATCACTATTGTTGGTTTTCCAAAGGACGTAGAGGAGATTTATTTTAAGGAGGGCGGAATTATGGATTCTGCCCTTCCCGGGACCTGTTTAATTGATATGACGACTACCAGTCCTAAGCTGGCGGAACGCATTTATGAGGAAGGCACTAAAAAAGGCCTGAAAGTTCTGGATGCTCCTGTGACAGGCGGGGATACGGGAGCGAAAAGCGGTACCCTTTCCATACTGGTGGGGGGAGACAAGGAGGATTATGAAGTATGTCTTCCTGTTTTTCAGGCCATGGGAACCAATATTAATTATCAGGGAAAAGCGGGATCAGGCCAGCACGCCAAATTAGCAAACCAGATTATGATTGCCGGAGCCTTGTCCGGAGTCTGTGAAGCCTTTACTTATGCCAAGAGCAAAGGACTGGATCTTAATATCCTATTCCAATCCGTATCTACCGGGGCGGCAGGAAGCAGGCAATTAGATACCTGCGGTGCAAAAATACTGGAAGATGATTTTGCCCCCGGTTTTTTTATAAGGCATTTTATAAAGGATATGGGTCTTGCGGAGGACGAAGCAAAAGCAAGTAATATAGAACTGGATGTGCTAAGCACGGTACTTGCTCATTGTAAAAGGTTAGAAGAGGACGGATTAGGAAGCCTGGGAACGCAGGCCCTGATTAAATACTATCAGAAATAATACCAGTGCGTCAGTATACTAATTATCTGACAGGAAAGAAAAACAGGCTGAGATGTGGAGGAAATATGAAACTTACAATACTGGGAACAGGGAATGCCATGGTGACGGAATGTTTTAATACCTGCTTTGCATTTTCCGGGGAGGGCCGCCATTTTCTTGTGGATGCGGGCGGCGGAAATTATATTTTAAAGGCTCTAAAAAATGCGGCAATACCTGTAGAGGAAATCCATGATATCTTTATTACCCATGAGCACATTGACCATTTATTAGGATTGATCTGGTTAATCCGTTTAGCGGGGCAAAAGATGAACCAGAATAAATATCAGGGAGAATTAAGGGTTTACTGTCACAGTGATTTGATTACAACCATCATGACTATCGTGGATTTGACCATACAAAAGAAGGTGGCAAAGCATATAGGAGAAAGAATCCGATTGATTCCCATGGAAAACGGAGATACCAGGGAAATACTGGATTGCCCTGTCACATTTTTCGACATCGGTTCCACAAAAGCAAAGCAGTTTGGTTTTACCATGATATTACCCGGCGGACAGAAATTAGCCTGCTGTGGTGACGAACCCTATAATGAATGTGAGTTTTCTTATGTGAAGGGCAGTGACTGGCTTATGCATGAAGCTTTTTGCCTGTTTGGAGAAGCAGAGCAGTTTAAGCCCTATGAAAAGCATCACAGTACGGTGAAGGAAGCCTGTCAATTAGCAGAAGAAATGGCAATACCGAATCTGATTCTCTATCATACGGAAGATAAAAACATCCTGAGAAGAAAAGAACTCTATACAAAGGAAGGCAGGACTTATTATCACGGTAATTTATATGTCCCCGATGACCTGGATGCATTTGATTTCTAAAAAGCCTGAATAGTAACAATACAGCAGTTATTCGTATATTTCCTGATACAGCTCCTCAATAATTGCATCCAGAAGTGCATCGTCTGCGGAAGAATAGGCTTCCTTAAGAATCCGCTTCATATTTTCACTGCGCTTAAAATATTTAATTTCTTCCTCCATGTCTGCAGGCAGCAGCAGATCATCCTTGTCTAAGTCAAAGTTCTCATGGAACCAGTTCTTAATTTCTTTTGTGATATGTCTTTCCTTTTCGGCCTCTATTTTTACGGTTTTAGCGGATACAAAGGAGTGAATGCCAAATACGATGAATAAAATAAATAAGAGGGACATGATAAGATATGTCATATATTTGATATTGGCAGCCAGATGAAAATCCAAAACGCCTGTAAATGCCAATACCATGACGAGCAGACCAACTGCTCCTGCCAGTAAAAGGGTATAGGCAGAGGACTGCAGATTATCTAATTTCTCACTTTTATTGGCATATATTTTAGGAGAGTCGGCCGTACTGCTTCCGGGAGCATTTACCTCAGAGGCGGGTTCCCCTTCCTTAAAGGCCTCCTCTTTTTTGTTTTCATTATATAGGGCTATTAATTTTCTGGCCTTTCCTTCTTCGTCGTAAGAAACAGTCAGGTAGCTTTCTTCCGTATCGGAATCAACATCTAAAGAACCGCTTTTTATGCCTGCGTATTGCAAAAACCGCAGGATCTCTTCCAGCTCTTCTCTTGTGCCGTATACTAATGGAATATCATTTTCGGAAGACAATTTCTCCACGAGAGGTTCCCCGCAATCGGCGCAGACCGTTATACCTTCCGTATATTCATTTTTACATTTCGGACAATAAGGCATCCTGTTTCACTCCTTGTCATTTACTTTTTTCTATTATATCATAAAGGAGTAGAGATAGAAATAAAGAAGTAAGAAATAAAGAAGTAAGAAATAAAGAAGTAAGGACAGGATGACCTTATCGTCAAAGGAAATAAACGGGAAAGCAATTTATAACTTATAAGTAATAAGGAACAGATTATGAAAATAACAATTTTGTGCGTGGGAAAGATAAAGGAAAAATATCTTCATATGGCTGTTGCGGAATATCAGAAAAGGCTCAGCCGCTACTGTAAGCTGGAAATAACGGAAGTGGCAGATGAAAAGACCCCTGATAATGCCTCATTAACAGAAGAGATGAAAATTACGGAAGCGGAGGGAGAGCGGCTGCTAAAGCATATCAGGGATAATGCGTATGTATGTGCTCTTGCCATAACCGGGAAAATGTTAACATCCGAAGAGATGGCAGAAAAAATAGAAAAGCTGGGAATAGAAGGGAACAGTCACATTTATTTTGTGATCGGCGGCTCTCTTGGTTTGAGCCGAAATGTCCTTGACAGGGCGGATTATCAGCTCAGCTTTTCAAAGATGACTTTTCCTCATCAGCTCATGAGGGTGATTCTGCTGGAGCAGATTTATAGAGGCTATCGTATCATGAATCATGAACCGTACCATAAGTAAGTGGGTTTTGGTAAATATGAAATAAGGGCTGGATAATTATGCTGAACATTGCAATTGTAGAAGATAATACGAAAGATATAGAAGTACTGCAGGCTCATTTGGAGCAGTTTTCCAAAGAAAATCAGGTTCAGGTGGAAACACATATTTATCGGGATGGGTTAGATATTTTTGATGATTACAGACCAATATATGACTTGATTTTACTGGATATAGAGATGAAGCATTTAGACGGTATCAGTACAGCCGAAAAGATTAGAAAAACAGACCGGAAAGTATTAATTATGTTCATCACCAATCTGGCTCAATATGCGATCAGGGGATATGAAGTAGATGCCCTGGATTATGTTCTTAAACCGATTAATTATTATGCATTTTTTGGAAATTCTTTAGATAATGCCATTGAAAGTGTCAATAAAATTCAAATACCTGAAAAAAGAGTCA
This sequence comes from uncultured Lachnospiraceae bacterium, assembly GCA_946409475.1. Lineage (GTDB taxonomy): Bacteria > Bacillota > Clostridia > Lachnospirales > Lachnospiraceae > CAMJWQ01. The sequence continues at coordinate 797 of CAMJWQ010000012.1, read as the reverse complement.
TCGCCGTAACAATGCGAAACAGTAACAAAATGCTTTACCTTCAATTCGAAAATTACTTTGAGGATAAAATTATATTCAAAGAAGGTTTGCCTATAACATCTAAAGATTCCAGATATCATGGATAGGGATAAAAAGCATCAAAAATATGGTTAAAAAATATCATGGTTCTATTGAGATTACGACTGATGCTACTATATTTGTTTTAACAATAAAAATTCCGTTAAAAAAATGATATCTACTGAAAAAGATGACAATATGTGTGAGTATTAATACAATTTATGCATACAAATAGCACAAAACCATTCCGGAGTGATAGAATAATTTATAAATACCCTTATGATCATTATGGATTATAAGGTTATTTATCTAATTCTTTGGGAGGTTTTTTTATGAATAAAATTTTGAAAGGAATTTTACGGTGGATTGCAAATGTGGGAATGGTACTTTTGCTTATTGCGGCAATCCTGTTAACAGGAGCGGATTTTATACTTGCCGGCATGATTGAAAGAATGATCGTTTCGGCAAATGTAGAAGTATCACAGGATACCGTAGAAGCCACAAAACTAAGTAATGCGGACCTGGCGGAGGAAATTGAAGGCGAAGGAATCGTATTACTGCAAAATAATGACAAGACCCTGCCTCTTAGTACGGATATTACAAGAGTAAATGTATTCGGATGGTCAGCAACGCAATGGATTGGCGGCGGTTCGGGGTCCGGACAGATTACCTCTGTCGATACGGATTTTTTGGCTTCCTTAAAAGAAGCGGGAATCAGTTACAATGAAGAATTGATTAAT
>CAMJWQ010000011.1 GCA_946409475.1 uncultured Lachnospiraceae bacterium | reverse complement strand
TTTTTCCATATTTGATATGAAGTCTTTTAAAATTAGAGCGACTCCCTTTTTAATCTTCAACCATAACAATAGCCATTTTAATTAACATATGCAACAATTATACCTTCATATGTTGCATGGGTAGATCCAGTTATAGATGGCCAAATATCATGATGATATGCTTTTAAGTATAAAGTACCACTCATAGTTGTATGATAATCTTCTTCATACATCGAATAATAAAATGTATCAGGTGGTGTAATATAACCTTCATATATAATCTTATACGTTTTATTTTTTGAAACCACAATACAAGGAGAAATAATATTATCATCTTCATCTGGTGTGATAACTTCATATATCGTGTAATGTATTCCATCTTCCGTATAGCCTTCCGTTATGTAACTTAATTGTTGTATTTCCGAACTTGAAGGTGCCGCAAATAAATTAAGAGTATTACCAAATAAAAGTACTACTGCAAGTGAAAAAGTTACTAATAACTTCATTTTTTTCTTCATAACTTGTCTCCCTTCATTATAAAAAAATTAATTAATGCAATGACTTATATAAATAATTATCTTATAAGTTGAAAATACAGTATCATATTTTACATTATATGTCAATACAGTAATATAATTACACTATAAAAATTACTAAATACTAAATTTCACCCTATTATCTGATTTTTTCGGATTTCTAAGTCATTAACCATCAGTTCAACTGGAAATGTAGTCAACTTAGGTTGATTTAGACATTTTAATTCTCGCATCAATTTTCATTGACCTTAAAAAAATATGAGAAATAAAGCTATTTTAAAGAAATAACTGCGAATAAACAGATTAATTGTGTTTATAAACAATTCTTCATATGAGAATAGAACTTTCGTCGGGTATGTCTACGATATCTTCCATATTTTCTATTCGGCGGACTATGGGAAGTACCATTGCAGCTTTTTCTATTAACCCGTATATTGTTTGAATCACAAAGTCCATTTCTGATTTCAACAGTATTAAAATAATACTTTTTGTCCTACTGAAAATAAAACTACGGTTTGCTTGGTGACTACGTTTAAGATTATAAAGGAACATTTCTATGTAAAATTCTTTTTTGATACAGGTCGGTTTCAAGCTGTTGAAATTTTCGATTTCAAGACAATTTTTTAATTCACGGTACTTGCTTTCGATTTCCCAGCGAAGAGAATATAATTCTCTAAAAAGCGATTTGGCTAGCTGTTCCTGCATTAGATTAGTAACAAGATATTCCTCATTGATCCGAAATTCCTCAGGAATTGAATGGTGTAAGAATTTATGACATAAAGCACAATATCAGAAAAAGACAATTTTCTGGAACGAGTAAATGCATTCTTGAACCACACCGTTTTTCAACTATTCCATTCTCCCCAGCATAGCTGGGGATTATAGATTAGTATTTTCATTTTACATCTTATTTAAAATTTCTAAATCGATAAAATACAGCTGTCCTAATAACAATTTCTAAAAAGGTATTAATTATAGCAAAAATGGCCATCATAGAACGTGAAAAGAAAATTTGATCAGTTAAAAATAATATTAGAGAAAAAACCATTAATCCTATTACATTTACCAGAAGTATATTCCATGCTTCCCTTAAAAATTTTTGAACACACTTTATTGTATAAAGTTTAAATATATGATATAGAAACAGATATAAAGGTATGACATAGAATAAAGAAAAAATATATACGGAAACCGGTAAAAGCGATGAACCAATTTTAAATAAATCGCTCATAAAACATAGATAATATGCGGTTATATAAGATACTGCCAGTACAATGGCATCAAAACCCATATACGCCCTATTAAAATATTTTCGTCCGTATTCATCCGATTCTACGTATGAATTTAAAATATCTTTTGCTAATTTCTTTACATTGCCTAATTCAACAACCGCATTATCTTCAGTTACACCATTTTCCATTTTGTCCAATATTATTTCTTCATAATTATTAAGACACTTTTTACGTTCTGACTTGTTTAAGATGCTTAACTCATAATTTAACTCTCTCAGAAACTGTTCCCTCATCTTTTTTCACCTTCCTTTAATAAAATCCAAAACTTTAATTATCTGATCTTTATCGCGTCGAAACAAATTTAAATATTCTCTCCCTTTATCCGACAGATGAAAATATTTACGTAATCGATTATTATATTCATCCGTATATGAAGTTACATTACCTGCCTCTTCCATCCTTCGTAGTATGGGATATAAGGTTGACTCTGAAATAGCAACATAGTTCGATACATCCTTTATAATCTGGTATCCATAAGAATCTTTATCTTCTAAAACAGCTAAAACACAATATTCCAGTAAACCTTTTTTTAATTGAGTATCCATATTATACCTCCTTATATGTAATATAATACATTGCATAGTATTAATTGTCAATATAATCCTTTATTTACATGTATGAAATATGATGTAATGTTATATTGAAGGAAAAAAAATAACACATTTGTTTGAATCTCCCCCCAAGACCTAAAGGAGCATTGCTTACCGTTTCTTGAAGAACATTGAAAAATTCATAGCCTGTAGCAGTACAAGGTATCTATATTCATGGACATATACCTATGGAGAAATTTTAGTATTTCTTAGCTTAATATCGTAACCTAGTGATGATTTGACACGATGTCAAATCAAGTCTCCCCTGAGCATGGATGCGAATGGGAGACGGTCATGGACTTATCCATCAACTTATTATTAAGCTTAGAAATACTTAAATTTCGTAATCCGTATATGGAAATGAATATAGATACCTTGTACTTTCACTACTTATGCTTTTATTTTGTTGCTATCTACTTCATATAAAACCCAATCAGCTCCATATCCTTATTAAAAGAAATGGTATAGGTAATCTTCTTTTCTTCATATACAGCCACCAGAACCGCTACCGCATAATCTTCCTTTGTCGTTTTGTCCTTGGAACCCATGACCACTTCACTATCATACTTTTCAAAAGCACCTGCATCACTCATCAACTGATCAACAGCATCCTGAAGGCCATCAGCAGTTAAAGCCCCCTGTAAAACCGAACCTTCTTTATTGTATATGGCTTCAAAATCATTATCATTCATTAGGGTAACAATCTCCTCTGCTGCCGTCTTCACATCATCCTCCACAAAATCCTCTGATAATTTAGTAGAAGTACACCCTGTTAAAATGGTTCCCAGGATAAGGATAAGAAGTGACATTCCCACCCATGTTTTACTCCCTTTTAATCCACTACTATCCCCATTTGCTCTGATTTTTCTATTCTGCATAATTTTCTTTCCTTTCTATTTTTATCATATTTTAGTTTCATCTTTTTATAACTTCTTTGTTTTTTGTGGACCGAACGTCTGCAGCCTGCCATGGTACATGTGCTTTTGACCAAAAGGTATATCCCAGTAACCCTATGGCAAAAACTCCCGCAAAAAGCTCCAGCCCCCATGCCGGTGTGCCGAAGGCAGCTGGTAAAATACCAATAGAGGAATCCACTATGGTATGCACGGCTATGGCAATGAACAGATAGCGTAACTTTTGACCCTTTCTGAATCCGGTCAATACCAGCATGGTAGCACCAATATGAATACAGATAGCAAATATTCTTTCCATCATTCCCATTAAAATTAACCCCGGTGTCAGACTCATACATTGACGATATATCGTATCGATCATGGACTGATTAGCTCCCTGTGCTTCCAGAGAATTACTGTTAATAAGCAATACCATAACCAGTGTGTTAATAAGGCTTAATCCTACAAGGCCTATAGCTTCTATACCGCCGTGCCCTAACCCGAAGGATAATCCATCCGCATATCTTTGGTTTTTTTTCATAAATAAGGATATCGTAATAAATCTTCCGATTTCCTCAAATAAAGCTGCTGTTATTCCCAAAAATATGCTATATAGATAAATATGTCCGGTACTCAGTATAATAAACCAGTCCATACCCGGCAGCACATAGGTCAATAGCGGAATTCTAGTTACCATTTGAAATATAAAGAAGGTCCCTGCACCCAGCAGAAAAGGTTTCATTGCCTTTTTATACTTTATTTGTATTATAATAATACCAATAATAGGTATCAAAAAACATACTGCAATCGATGTGATCAATGTCACGATTACAGAATTTGCTATCATATCTCTTCCCCTCCTAACGGAATCATGATTTTCACCAAAAATCTGGTATCATCATAATCATAATGAATATCTCCATTAAATTTCTGAATCACTCTTTCTACATTTTTTAGTCCTAATCCCTGATGCTCACTTTTTAAGCTCAAAAAACCTTTTTGTTCTTTTTTCGGTTCATTCAACAGGGTGTTACCTATGGAAATACTGATAAATTCCCGTACCTTATCCACTATCAAAGAAATTTCTTTCTTTTCTGCCTCATTTGCCGCTTCAATGGCATTATCCAGAAGATTTCCAAATAGCGTGGTCATATCCGTTTTCTTTATACCCTCCCAATTAACAGCGCCTATTCTGGCATCAAAGGCAATGCCATGACTCTCCATGATCTGCCCTTTATCATTTAATATAATATTTAAGAGCTTATTCGATGAGTAATACTTCTGCCCCAGCTTATTCAAGCTGTTATGAATTTCTTCAGCATAATCTCCGGCCGATACGGTATTGTCCTTTTGATATAAATTTTCTAAGGCCAGCATATGGTTCCTGATATCATGAATCACCTTTCGTGACTCCTCAAATTTCCGTTCCAGTTCCTCGTAATAGCGATACTGCATTTCCTCCTGCTGGGCATATAAATTCAATTCGTTCTGCAAATGATTATTTTTATAGATAACCTCTAACATTCGGGTGAAATAGAAATTTAAGGCCAGTAATAATACTACATTCACTACAAACAGCAAAATATGCTCCGGTCCTGCATACACCTGCATGAAAAAAATCATGGTATATAAATAAATAATACTGCAGGCCGGTAAAAATAAGGTACCGAAATACTGGTTCCTTGATATCTCGTGCCTTTCTCTTTTGACTACGATGCTTACAAATATTTTAGCTGCGGCAAAGGTAATTAATTTGGATGTGGTAATGTATAATATATTGTAATAAACTTGATCGGAAAAGTAAAAAACGCCCTTATAAATCAACCATACATATAGCATATTCAGGAATGCATCCAGCAAATATATGATTAAAGTAAGTAATATATAATACGTCAGATACGTTCTGCTGCCATGATAGAACAAGTGTCCGATCAGGGGGGCAAACAATAAAAGCATAATTAAATTAATAATACCGTTTCCCGGTATGGACACTGCTATGGCAGCTGCCGTATAAATGACAAGCACCAGCCACTTTACACTTTTTACAGGATGTTTATCGCATCCCATTTTCGAAAAAGAATAGAACAAAATAAAAAAAACAAAAATACTTCCTAAAATGGGCAGTACCAGATACCCCAATACTTCCAGTAATGAATTGTTCATTCTTCCTCCTTTATTTTTCGATGCAAGAGCTTAAGTACATGTTTAACTCTCTTCTAAGATCTGCAGATTTTTTTTGTGATAAGGGAAGGATACTGCCGTCCTCCATAATAATGTCATAGCCTTTAATATTTTTTACATAAAACAAATTAACAATGAAGCTCTTATGACACAAGGCAAAATGATAAGGCTTCAGTTTTTCATACATTTCCTTAATCTTGCCCTTAACCTTATAAAAGCCTTTTTCTTTCGAGTTTCTTAAGATAATATAGCGGTTTTGATATTCGCAATACATGATATCCTTTACTGCCTGATGTATTACCCCTGCTGTTGATATCATATCTATAATGGTATCTGTTTCTGCCTTTTGATATATGACAGCCTCCTCCAATTGTTTAAAAAGCTCCTCTTCCTTTACAGGCTTTATAAGATAAGCGAAGGCATGAACGGCGAAAGCATAAATGGTATACTCCCTGTAGCCGGTCACAAAAATAATCTTTACATTTTTATCCCTCTCCCTGATCTTCTCTGCAGCCTCTAATCCATTCATTTCCTCCATATCAATATCCAGTAAGATAATATCATAGCCTTCGGAGGAAGCCGCCAGCTCTTTACTGCTTTGGTAGGTTGTGATCTGCAATTCTGCCTTGGGGTATTTTTGTAATAATTCCTTCATGTGATGCAGTACGTCTACTTCATCATCACAGACAGCAATTTTAACCATAATCTCCTCACTTTTTTCTTAGTTGGATTTTTATAACGTAATTTTATAAGCTTATATTTCCATTATACCGTTGCCAGTAAAATAAGCAATATATCTTACCTAAGGTAAGGTATATTGCTCATAAAAGACAGCCTGTTTCCTATATCGATTTCATCTGTTTACCGATTGCCGGATACCGTTTTTTCTATCGCTTTCTCAAATATATGTACTATCCTGTCAATCTCTTCTTTATTCACTTCAAAATTGGTTCCCAGCATAATAGCATCTCCGCCTCTTCCTTTATCCATACCATGGCAGGGCATAACGATCAGGCCCATTTCCATGCAGTTTCTGCTCACAGTCCCGGCAAAATCAAGCTCAGGATCAAAATATTCTTTTGTTTTTCTGCTTTTCACAAATTCAATGCCCTGCATCAGGCCAACTCCTCTTACATCTCCTATACACGCAAACTTTTCCTGTAAAGCCATTAATCTTCCTCTCAGATGCTCTCCCATTTCCTTTACATTTTGGAGCAAATTCTCTTCTTTTATAATGGACAAGGTCTTCTTTATGACTACGGAAGCCAAGGGGTTACCCGACCATGTATGTCCTACGGGAAACATGCCTCTAGCAATAACAGGCTGCGCCACTTCCCCTGTACAGGCTACGGCACCAACAGGAAAATAACCTCCGCCAATGGATTTCGCCAGAGCCATAATGTCCGGCACTACCCTTTCCTTCTCCAGGGCACTCATAGTTCCTGTCCTTCCTGCTCCGCACATGACTTCATCCACAATCATAAGAATATCATATTTTATACAGATATCTCTGATTTTCTGAAAGTATCCTTCCGGAGGTGTCACACATCCTAAGGTCGTGCCGGAAACAGGCTCAAAAATAAAACCTGCCACATTTTCCGGCCCGTTCATTAATATCATATCCTCCAAGGCATCGGCACATTCCAGACTACAGGATTTACAGTCCTTAGACAACCAGCATCGGTAGCAGTACGGCGGCATAATATGACCGTCTTCCCGCAATACAGGAGTAAATTCCTTTCTTCTTCCCGGATTACCTCCATAGGACAGGGCATCTAAGGTATACCCATGATAGGACATCCATCTGCTTATGATTTTTGTCTTTTTCACCTGCCCTTTATGGTAAAAATGCAGTCTGGCCAGCTTTGTTGCCGCCTCCGTAGCCTCCGTTCCGCCTGACACCAGAAAGAACCTGTCCATATAAGGGAAGGCTTCCTTCAGGGCATCCGCTGCCTGGTGGTTCACATCAGCAGAAACATAATGACGGTGTACAAAGGATAATTTTTCTGCCTGACCGGCAATCACCTCTGCCATATCCTTTCTGCCAAAGCCCAGGCTGTTACTGACTGCACCGGCACAACCGTCAATATATTCCTTTCCTTCCTCATCATACAAATATATGCCTTTTCCCTTAACCATTACAGGATAGTCAAAATTATTGTCAAAATATAAAATATGGGAATGATTCATTGTGTTCCTCCTTTACGCTTTCGTTATCTATAAACCAATAAATAATTTGATTACATTTACTATAGCAGGAGAAATCTTAATTTTCTATATTCACGGAGAACAAATAACTTGTATTTTTTCCCTGGTTTTTTGTGCTCTCATTTCTATAGGGCGGACGCCCGGCATGAATAATGTGCCCGCCAGGCAGTAAAAGGATTATTATATTGCATTCGGGCACATTATGAATGGCATGGCTGAACTGTTACTTTTTTGTCACTTCCTCTCAAATTTTATATAGTGTATCTCTTTATAAAATGTTATAATGCTTATAATAATACATAAATTCAGGAGGTACATATGCAGATACAAACCGTAGCCATTATCGGACTGGGTGCACTGGGCACCATGTATGGAAAATTTTTTACAGATGCATTGGGTAAGGAAAGGGTACGTATCGTTGCCAATAAAAAAAGAATTACCCGCTATCAAAAAGAGGGTATTTATTGTAATGGTAGTCTTTGTGATTTTCAATATGTAAATTGTGAAGAGAATATGGCTCCTGCGGATCTGGTGATTTTTGCAGTGAAATATCATCAGCTGGAAGGGGCAATGAAGGATGCCCATAATCAAATCGGTGAAAATACCATTATTATTTCGGTATTAAACGGCATTGTAAGTGAAATAACCTTGGGGGATTATTTTGGAAAAGACAAAATCATTTATTGTGTTGCCCAAGGTATGGATGCAATGAAGGAAAAGAATCAACTATCTTATATGAATATGGGCATGCTGGTTATCGGTGAGGAGGGCCGGAAAAAAAGTGAGAAATTATCTCGGTTGATATCCTTTTTTGAAAACAGCAAACTTCCCTACGAAGCGGTAGCGGATATCCGGCATCGCCTATGGGGAAAGCTCCTATGCAATACAGGAGTTAATCAAACCGTTGCCGTCTTCAAAACCACTTACAGCGGTATCCAAAAAGAAGGAAAAGCCAGAGATGTCATGATAGGAGCTATGAGAGAGGTTATAGCCGTTGCCAATAAAGAGGGGGTAGCCTTATCAGAAGATGATTTAGATTATTGGTTACGAATTTTAGGAACGTTAAATCCGTCGGGAAAGCCTTCTCTTTGCCAGGATACCGAAGCCCATCGAAAAACGGAAGTAGAGCTTTTTGGCGGAACCATAATCGACTTAGGCAGAAAGCATCGGCTCGCCACACCCTATAATGATTATCTGGTCGCAGAGATTAAAAAATTAGAAAATTCTTATTTGTAAATGATGGCTTTAAACACTCCTGTTAGGAGTGTTTTTGGTTATGGTGGGGTGATACCTCCATTTCGACTAATTTTCCTGCAAGGACTCCCGGCGTTACATAATATATTTCCTTGATGTTATATAGAACAAACTGTATTGTCGAAAGATTCCCATGGATATCCTCTAAATGCTGCTTATAGTTTTCCAATACCTTCTTATGGTTTTCTTGGCCTTCCGATAATGGATACCCCTTTAATTGGTATCCTTTTATATTATTCCATGCAGTGACTGCAATATTATTATTTGACAAAATATGAAAACACTTACTATCTTTTTGGCTTATACCCAGAATGAGACCATCCTTGTAAATCTTTTTATATTTAATGAATAGCACTTCCGGATGATTGGTATCATCCAGAAATGCTGCAAAACATTTATCACATGAATTAATGTAGTTAAAAATTTCAGTTTTCCCTTCCATAAAAAATCCTCCTAAATCGTTTCTTTTTCAAATTTATTAACCTTCATTAGAATAATGCCTTTACAATTTATCTTAACGCTTTTATTCTGTGCATTGCTTTTTGCATATTTTTTTGCACCTCTAGCAGCCAAAGCATATAGAATTCCTGAGGTTTTATAGTCGCACTTTCCGCTAATTTTGTAAAGTGTTCCTTTGTCGATAATAGTAAGAACGGCATAAGGCTTTTGCAGAATATTATTTTTTGTTTTATTCATAAATTGATCGCTGATTAAAACTTTTTTATTTGAGATTACATGCTTTGAATGAATAGGCACAATATTAGGAAATCCATCTGCCGACGATGTTGCTAATACAGCATCTTTCTTTATTTGAAAAATATCTTTGTACCGTTTTAAGTCAATGCAATTCTTCGATTCTGCTTTAGAATTTGATCCCATGATTAAATAGATTATGGAAATAATGCCAATTAGCATCACAATTATCTGCATTGGGAAGATACTTTGATTATAGCTTCGAATAACACTCCACCATTCGTGCGGACTTAACATAAAAATCACTCCTTTTATTAACCAGGTTAACAATAGATTATTTTTTAAACAGCAGATTACTGCTGTTTAAATGAATCTTTGCGGCATATTGCTTTTAAGCTTTTCCACTTGAAGAACCAATTCCTTTAAAAATGTTTCTAAAAACTCAGTTTGATCATCTTCCAGTCCGGATAGAAGTTCATATATGTCTTCAAAAACTTCTTTATCAAATTTTTCGTGTTCATAATAAGCAATCAGCCCTTTATTTGTCAGATTAAACACCACCTCTTTTTTATTATTGATAAGCTTGCTCTTTGTGATTAAATTCTTCTTTAGTAATTTATTAACAAATTTTGAAGTCCCGCTTTTCGAAATATCCAATTTTTCTGATAGTTCGGTTAAGTTAATATTCGGGGTTTCACCTATGGCTTGTAAGGTGTGTATTTCAGAACCATATAACCAGTCATCCGTTCCGAATTTTTTAGGAATACTTTCAAATTCATTAAATGCTTTTAAAGATTTAAAATATAATTTAATTACTTTTTCACAGCTTTTCATGTTAATCACCACTTCAATAGTACACCAGGTTAACAAAATAATCAAGTACTTTTTTCATTGGAACCAGATTCGATTTTAAAATTTTACTCAAATCATATGAAAATTATAACTTTCTGCCCATTGCCCGCATGGCATTGCAAATGGCAATAACCGATACCCCTACGTCGGCAAATACGGCCGCCCACATGGTGGTCATTCCCATAGCCGCTAAAAGCAGTACGCCAAATTTTATTCCAAGGGCAAATATAATATTCTGTTTCACAATGACCTGTGTTTTTTTTGCAATTTCTATCCCCTTAATGATTTGAATGGGCTCATCTGTCATCAGCACCATGTCCGCAGCTTCTATGGCGGCATCGGAGCCGACTCCTCCCATGGCAATTCCAATATCTGCCCTGGCTAATACGGGAGCATCATTTATACCGTCACCGGTAAATAATAATTTCCCTGCCTTAGTCTTTTTATGCAGCAGGGATTCCATGATATCTACTTTATCTCCGGGTAACAGCTCCGCATAAACCTTATCTATTCCCAGTTGTTCGGCCACATGCACAGCTGTTTCTTTTCTGTCACCTGTCAGCATATAGATATCATTTATACCGGCCTTCTTCAGGGCTTCAATTGTACTTTTGGCACTTTCCTTAATCTCATCTGCCACGACCAGATAGCCTTCATAAATTCCGTTCACGGCAAGATGAATTACTGTTCCTATTTCCCTGACAGGCTGAAAATTTATATTTTCTTTCCTCATTAGTTTTTCATTACCTGCTAAGACTGTCTTATCATCAAATTTTACCTTCAGGCCATATCCGGCAATTTCCGATACATCCGTTACCCTTTCCTTATTTATCTCCCCGCCGTAAGCCTTTTGTATGGAAAGGGATATGGGATGGTTCGAATAACATTCCGCATAGGCTGCTGCTTCTAAAACCTCTGCTTCTGTCAGTGAACCGGATATACCGGATACTTTTTTTTCAACTTTAAAATTGCCTTTTGTTAAGGTACCTGTTTTATCAAAAACAACCATTTCCGTATGGGCCAGGGCTTCCAGATAATTGCTGCCCTTTATAAGAATTCCGTTTCTGGATGCCCCTCCAAGACCTCCGAAAAAGCTTAAGGGTATCGAAATAACCAACGCACAGGGGCAGGAAATTACCAAAAAGGTTAATGCCCGGTATACCCAGTCACTAAAATTTCCCCTATCCCACAGCAGGGGAGGCAGTACGGCCAGAAGTACTGCAAATATAACAACTCCCGGCGTATAGTATCTGGCAAATTTAGTAATAAACTTTTCTGAGTCTGCCTTTTTACTGCCCGCATTTTCTACCAGATCCAAAATCTTAGATACGGTAGATTCAGCAAAATTACTATCTACCTGCACCTCTATATAGCCATTAATATTAATGCTGCCGCTCAAAATAAAATCCCCGATGCCCACTTCCTTCGGCATGGCTTCTCCTGTTAATGCCGCCGTATCCAGGGATGTGCTTCCTTCCAAAACCGTACCGTCAAGAGGAACCTTTTCTCCCGGTTTAATAACCATGACAGCGCCAATTTGCACCTCCTCAGGAGAAACCTTCTTAACGGCATCTCCCTCTTTTATATTCGCATAATCCGGCCGTATATCCATTAACTCGGAAATTGATTTTCTGGATCTGTGTACGGCGTAGGATTGAAATAATTCACCCACCTGATAAAACAGCATGACCCCGACAGCTTCCGGGTATTCCCCCACTAAAAATGCTCCGACGGTGGCAATACTCATTAAAAAGTTTTCGTCAAATACCTGCCCCTTAATGATATTTCCCGCCGCACCTTTAATCACATCATGGCCGATAATTACATAAATAATAATATACAAAATTAATTCTACATCGGGATTAAAGGAAAGGTATCTTTGCGCTCCCATTCCCAAAAGCAGCCCAACAAAGGCTATTATGATACGATATAAATTTTTCTTCATTCCTCTTGTCACGCTAATCACTCCTCAACCGGAAAAAGGCCACGCTATATGGCCTTTATGTCCACATCCGGCTCCAGTTTATGTATTACTTTTTCTGCCTTGCTTAAAATTTCCTTTTCCTTGTCCCCGTCCATTACAATGGTCATTTTGCTGCTCATAAAATTTACGGAAACTTCCTTAACTCCCTCTAATTTTCCTATTTTGTCCTCCATTTTTGCCGCACAGTTAGCACAGTCCAATCCTTCCAATTTGAATACTTTTTTCATAACAGCCTCATTCCTTTCCGTTCTTTCTTAATTTTTTTCATTAATATGCTCTAAGCCCTGCTTTAAAATCGTATGGATATGATCATCTGCCAAAGAATAAAACACTGTTTTACCATCTCTTCTGTTTTTTACCAGCTTCATTTGCTTTAGTATGCGAAGCTGATGAGATATGGCAGATTGTGAAGCATTTAACAGCTGTGCGATATCACAGACACACATTTCCTCACATTGCAGCACGCTTAATATCTTAATTCTGGTAGAATCACTGAATATCTTAAAGAAATCAGCCAAATCATAAAGCTGTTCCTCGTCAGGCATTGTGCTCTTAGCATGAGCAACAATATCTTCATGTATACACATATATTCACATATATCCGTATTTTTGTCTTCCATAATTATCTGCTCCTTTCCTGTTATTATTTACTTTATCTGTTCAAAATCAAATTATATATGATTATCTGTTCATATGTTCATGTTATCATAAATTAAATTTTTGTCAATAGCCCTATTGATTATTTTTTTCATTTATACATCTTCCACATAGAAAAAAAACTGTATTCCGCTAAATTTTTTCTACCGCAGACCGCATCCGGTACACAAAAACAGCCAGCTCCTCATAATCCAGATATAAGGAGCTGGCTGCTTTATTCTGCAAACGTATAATTACCATATTCATCTGCCGCTGTTTATTTTAAAAAATAGGTTACCCTCTTCCGGCTTTTTGTATCTCTTCCTGTATTTATTATCCTTTCAAAGGAAATTGCTCCAAATCCAAGGTTGCAAAATAATCCTCCGGTGTTTCCGCTCTTCTAATCTGCACCGTTTCTCCGTTTTCCTTTAATAAAATTTCTGCGGAACGTAATTTCCCGTTATAGTTATAGCCCATGGCGAAGCCGTGAGCGCCGGTATCATGAATTACCAGATAATCCCCGATATCAATTTTGGGCAGCATGCGGTCAATGGCAAATTTATCATTATTTTCGCACAAGCCTCCTGTTACATCATACTTATGGTCACAGAGTGCATTCTCCTTTCCCAAAACAGTAATATGATGATACGAACCATACATGGCGGGACGCATTAAATTAGTCGCACAGGCATCCAAACCAATATATTCCTTATAAATATGCTTCTCATGGATTGCCTTTGCTACCAGACACCCATAGGGAGCCAGCATAAACCTTCCTAACTCCGTATAAATGGAGACATCCTCCATACCTGCCGGTACCAGGACCTCTTCAAAGGCTTCTCTTACTCCCTCACCAATGAGCATGATATCATTGGGCTTCTGATCCGGACGATAAGCAATACCCACACCACCGGACAAATTAATAAATGAAATATGAACCCCTGTTTCATTTTTAATTTCCACAGCTGTTTTAAAAAGAATTTTCGCCAGCTTCGGATAGTATTCCTCCGTTACGGTGTTGCTGGCCAGAAATGCATGAATTCCGAAATGCTTCACACCCTTATCCCGAAGCTTTGAAAATGCTTCCTTAAGCTGCTGTTTTGTCATACCGTACTTGGCATCATTGGGAGTATCCATAATTTGATTCTGTATCATAAAATCACCGCCGGGATTATAACGGCAGCACATAGTTTCTTTAAATTCTGCTATTTTTTCATAAAAATCAATATGGGTAATGTCGTCAAAATTGATAATGGCATCTAATTTTGAAGCTAATGCAAAATCCTCCGCAGGAGTTACATTGGAAGAAAACATAATATCGGCGCCTTTTAATCCGACTTTTTCCGATAACAGTAATTCCGTATAGGAGGAACAGTCGGCTCCAATTCCTTCCTCCTTAAGAATCTGCATAATATAGGGATTGGGAGTTGCCTTTACTGCAAAATATTCCCTGTAACCCTTATTCCATGAAAATGCTTTTTTTAATAACCTGGCATTTTCCCTGATTCCTTTTTCATCATATAAATGAAAGGGGGTCGGATATTTTTCCGCCATTTTCTTAACCTGCTCCAATGTTACGAAAGTCCTTTTTTCCATAGATAAATTAGCTCCTTTGTTCTTGTATCACATCAATGTTGTAGTAGAATATATCATATTTATTCGGTTATTGTCAAACTTCCCAGGGATTGTCTTTTCCTTCTTTCACCAGACAACAGCTGTAAATCGAATTTTCTACCATAGAATTTATGGCATTGTCCGTATAAAAGGCCATATGAGGGGTAACGATGGCATTGGGAAAGCTTTTTATAATAGCCAGTTCCCTGTTTTTCAGAGGCTTATTACGTAAATCAAAATAGTAGAGTCCAAATTCATTTTCCACAACATCCAGACCTACGGCTCCGATTTTGCCGCTTTCCAATCCCTCTATTAAAGCCTCCGAGTCTATCAAAGCTCCTCTGGCAGTATTCACAATGATTACATGATCCTTCATTTTACTAATGGAGTTTTTATTGATCAAATGATGGTTTTTTTCTGTTAAAGGGGTATGTAAGGAAATCAAGTCCGCTTCCTTTAATAAGGTATCCAATTCTGCATAATCGGCGTATTCTTTTATATCCTCACTTTGATATACATCATAGGCAAGAATTTTACAGCCGAACCCCGAAAGATGACGGATTACCGTTTTACCAATTCTGCCGGTACCGATAATTCCAATAGTCAGATCCGGCAATTCTCTCCCCTGTATCCCTTTCAGGGAAAAATCCTGCATATCGGCCCTGTTCATAATTGCCTTCATTTTCCTGGTGGTCATAAGCATAAGCATAATGGCATAATCCGCCACGCCTTCCGGCCCATAGGTAGCGTTTCCTACCCGCATTCCTGCCTTTTTCGCATGAGCCAGATCGATATGGTCATAACCGATTGTTCTCGTTGATATGTATCTGACACCGGCCTCCATAAAAGCATCAATCAGCTTTGCCGGTATCTTTGTAGTAACAATACTGATACACTCACAGCCCTTGGCTAAATGTACATTTTCCATTGCAGGTGCTTTCTCGCATATTTTAATTTCCACACCATATTTTTGTGATGCCTCCTCAAAGGCTTCCTTTTCATCAAATTCCCTGTAACTGTATACCAGAACCTTCATTTCTATATCCTCTCCTTTTTCTTTTCATTTTTTTTTGCGAAAGTTGTTAATATCCGTTATTATTGTTTTTATGTCGGATATTGCCTGGTTAAAAAGTCCTAATTTGTATAAGCTGATAATAATCATACCAATGGGCACTGCCAATATCATACCTGCTATGCCCCCTAGCCGATAACCAATATATAAAAACAATAAGGTGAGAAGGGGATCCAGACCGATAGTATCCCCTACAATTTTAGGCTGTATTAATTGCCTTACCAACTGACTGACCCCGTATAGAATAAACAATCCCAGAGCCATTCGATAATCACCGGAAAGGAGCTTTATAAGCCCCCATGGTATCAGGACCGTACCTGTTCCGAAAAAAGGCAGAAAATCAAGAAATGAGATTAATAAAGCCAGCAGCAGCGCATAGTCGGTCTGCAAAACAGATAATCCCACTAACAGAATTCCTGCTACAATTATCATAATTTTAAATTGGGCTTTAAAATATCCCCCCACAATATCCTTTAATTTTCTTATTATGATACTGCTTTTTTCATAAATACCCGGAGGAGCCAAATTCCGAACAGACAATATAATTTTATCCCTTTGGGCGATAAAAAAGTAGCTGGATAATATGGTAACAATAATATAGATAAGAGTCGCCGGAATGTTCTTAGCAAAATTACCGGCAGCCTGCATAGTCGGCTCTCCTAAATTACCGATGAAATTAAGGATATAATCGTTAAGACTAACCACCGCATCCGCAATGCTTCTCCTTATATTCTTTGGAAACTTATCATAAATATCAGAAAGATTTGCATTAATATTTCCCATTTCTTTCGAAATATTAGTATAAATCTCCTCACTGTGATTGATTACTGTGATTACTTCACTTCCAAGTTTAACGAAGGTAAAGTAACAGATTACAACGATTAGGGCAATGGTCCCAATGATCAGGAGCATGGAGCTGTGCTTTCTGACAATTTTCAGCTTTCCTTCCATAAATCTAACCATGGGATTGGCGATCATGGAAATAACCCATCCTATAACAAAGGGCATGAAAAAAACGATTACCTTAGGGAGCACAAAAATGATCAAAAATACCCCTAAAATATAAACCGTCAGATTCACCAGGATCCGCATATATTTTGTTAACGTATTCATGAGATCACCTTATTTCAGATACAAAAATAATATCTTAGTCCTGTTATTCTTTATTTAGAAATGCATCAATTACCTGATAAATTTCTTCTCTTCCCTGCTTCGTCTGCGCCGAAAAAGGAATCAGCAGGGTTTCCTTACCGGTATTCAGGGTCTTTTTAATGAGGGCTGTCTGTTTGTTGATTTGGCTGCGTTTTATCTTATCTGCTTTTGTCGCTATAATGACCGGATGGAAACCGTTAAACATAATCCAATCATACATATTCACATCATTTGCGGAAGGTTCATGCCGGATATCAATTAACAGAAACACTGCCCTTAGCTGTTTGGAGGTTTTCAGATAATTCTCAATCATTTTTCCCCAGGCTTCTTTTACCTGAAGAGAAGTCTTTGCATATCCGTAACCCGGTAAATCCACAAAATAGAGCTCCTCATTTATATTATAATAATTAATCGTCTGTGTTTTTCCGGGAACGGCTGATGTTCTGGCATAGGATTTCCGGTTTATTAGAGCATTGATTAAAGAGGACTTGCCAACATTGGATTTACCGGAAAAAGCTATTTCCATTAAATTATTTTCAGGAAGTTTACTGGTAACACCGCAAACCGTTTCCAGATTAACATTTTTTATAATCATACAACTACTCCTTTACCAAGGCATTGTCAAGTACTTCTTGCATTGTTGATACATAAACGATACTGATTCCTTTTTTTATTTCGGGCTCGATCTCATCCACATCCCGTTTATTTTTTTGCGGAATCAGGACGGTATTGATTTTAGCATTCCTGGCCGCCAGTATTTTCTCCTTAAGACCGCCGATCGGCAGTACTCTTCCCCGCAGTGTTATTTCCCCTGTCATGGCAATTTCTTTTTTAACGGGTATTTTCCCTATGGCCGAATACAGTGCGGTAGCCATGGTAATTCCTGCAGACGGTCCATCCTTAGGTACGGCACCTTCCGGTATATGAATATGAAAATCATGCTGCTTAAAATAATTATCGGCAATGTGGTGTTCTTTACTTATGGATCGGATAAAGCTGATTCCTGTCTGGGCGGATTCTTTCATAACATCTCCCAATTGACCTGTTAATGTTATTTCTCCCTTGCCGGGCATGACGTTTACTTCTATTTGTAATGTATCACCACCCACACTGGTCCAGGCCAGGCCTCTTACAATACCGATATCGTCCTTTTCATTTGCCGGGTCATATTGATATAACTCTTTGCCTAAATATTTTTGCAGGCTTGATTCCGTAACGCGAAGGGAAGACTTTTTATCCTGTAAAATTATCCGGGCCGCTTTTCTGCAAAGCTCTCCGAACCTTCTTTCCAGATTCCTGACACCGGCTTCTTTTGTATAATTCCGAATTATTTTTTCTATGGCCTTATCACTTATCATTAACTGCTTATGATTTAATCCATGTCTGGCAAGCTGCTTTTTCAATAAATATTCTTTTGCAATATGGAACTTTTCATTTTCCGTATAGCTGTTTACTTCTATAATCTCCATACGGTCCAACAGTGGCTTAGGTATTGTCTGGACAGTATTTGCCGTCGCAATAAAAGTAACCTGGGACAGATCTAACGGGATTTCAATATAATGATCCCGGAATTTATGATTCTGCTCACTGTCCAACACCTCCAGTAAGGCGCTTTTCGTATCCCCTTTATAATCACTGCTTATTTTATCAATTTCATCAAGCAGCATTAAAGGATTGGATACCCCTGCCGCTTTAAGCCCGGAGGCGATTCTTCCCGGCATGGCACCGATATAGGTTCTGCGGTGTCCCCTGATTTCCGCTTCATCTCTGACACCGCCCAGACTGATTCTGATATATTGTTTATTCAATGCCCTGGCTACCGATTTTGCTACGGAGGTTTTTCCCGTTCCGGGCGGTCCTACAAGACATAAAATCGGACTTTCACCTTTACGGGTAAGATTTTTCACCGCTAAAAATTCCAGTATTCTTTCCTTTACCTTAGTTAACCCATAATGGTCCTGGTTTAAAATATCTTCAGCGTGATCGACATCCTTATTATCCTTTGAAACTTTATTCCAGGGCATATCCAATAAGGTCTCTATATAAACCCGGATCACACCGCTTTCGGAAGAATTTGCAGATATGATACCGTAGCGCCTGATTTCTTCACGGATTTTTTCCTTTACTTCCTTATCCGCCTTAAGATGCTCTACGGCCTTCATATATTTATCCATCTCAGATAAACCGTCTTCACCAAGCTCTTTACGTATTAATTTCAGCTGCTCACGTAATAAATATTCTTTTTGGTTTTTATCTACGCCCTCTTTAATCTTCTCCTGCAATTCTTTTTTTATTCTTAATATGTCAATTTCTTTATATAAAAACCGGGTAGCCAGTTCGTATTGCTCCCTAAGGGTAATCGCTTCCAATAATTTTTGTTTATCCTCATAGGCTAAGGGTATATTAATGATCAACTGCTCCGTTAAATAAGCCAGCCCGCCCTGTTCATTGCAATGTACGCTTAATACTTTTCCTGTCTTTGGGTTAAGGGCACTATATTCCCAGATCATATCCATCAGCATTCGTATCATTGCCGTCTGTGTTTCATCATCAATATCCTCATCGGGCTTAATGATTTGGGAAACGGAGGCGGATAAGTATGAGCTGTTTTCTTCCAGCTTATGTAAACGTGCCTTACAGATTCCTTCCACCAAAACTCTTAAAACATCGCCCGGTAATTTAATGACCTGCTTTATCTCCGCAATAGTTCCCACCCGATACAGGTCATTGATTTCCGGCTCCTCCTTACTGGCATCCAATTGGGTTACCAGAAAAACATTTTGATCTAATAATAAAGCTTTTTCTATTGCCTGTACGGATTTAGTTCTATTTACATCAAAATGAACGATCATATCGGGAAATATAGTAATTTCCCTAAGAGCAACTGCCGGTATGATTAACATATTCTCGCTCATATTTAAGCTCCTTTTTATTTATTCAGGTATGCCCCGGCGTACTTGCCGGATAACAAAGTGTCTTCGACACTTCAGCTCCCCTGCCCCTCATTCTTGAGGGAGAAGACACTTTGCGCGCCGAATGCAGTCACGCAGTGACATCTTCCTTATGCCTTCGTGTGCATCCGCCCCGGAGGGTTTTATTTCATAGGACGCAATTTCCTATGAAATAAAAAAATGACAGGAGCGCCCTTATGATGACACAACATAGTACATCTAAGGCGCTCAGTTCAAAGTTTTTATCAGCAAAATTCCATTAAATTTATTATCTGGCTCTTCTCTTAATAAATTCTCTTTCCGTTCGATGAATCACCGGTTGTGCCGTACCATCCACAGCTTCCTTCGTTATGGTGCATTTTTCTATACTTTCATCTGAAGGTATGGAATACATTAAGTCCATCATAAGATGTTCCATTATAGAGCGAAGACCTCTGGCTCCGGTTTTTCTCTTAAATGCCTGTTCCGCGATTTTCTCAATTGCCTCTTTCTCAAATTCCAATTGTACCTGATCCATTTCAAGCAGTTTCGTATATTGCTTTACAATAGCACTTTTGGGTTCTGTTAAAATCCGAACCAAATCTTCAATCTCTAAGTTACTTAAGGATACAACAATAGGAACACGGCCAACGAATTCAGGTATCAGCCCGAATTTAATCAAATCTTCAGGTAAGGTATGACGTAAGATTTCTCCGACTTTTCTTTCCCTCTTATCTACCATTTCCCCCGTAAAGCCAATAGCCTGATGATCTCGTCTTGATTCAATTATCTTTTCCAGTCCGTCAAATGCACCGCCGCAGATAAATAGTATGTTCGAAGTATCTATCTGGAGCAATTCCTGATGGGGATGTTTTCTTCCTCCCTGGGGAGGCACGCTTGCAACAGTTCCTTCGATGATTTTAAGAAGAGCCTGCTGTACTCCTTCTCCCGAAACATCTCTTGTTATGGATACATTTTCCGATTTTCTTGTTATCTTATCAATTTCATCAATATATATGATTCCCAGCTCCGCCCTTTTCATATCATAATCGGCTGCCTGGATGATCTTTAACAAAATATTCTCCACGTCTTCCCCCACATATCCGGCTTCCGTCAATGTAGTCGCATCTGCGATGGCAAAGGGTACATTCAATATTTTAGCCAGGGTCTGTGCAAGAAGGGTTTTTCCGGAACCCGTAGGTCCCAGCAGTAATATATTGCTTTTTTGAATCTCTACATCAAAATCCTTTTTTGCATTTACTCTTTTATAGTGATTGTAAACCGCAACCGAAAGTACTTTTTTTGCTTCATCCTGTCCTATCACATACTGGTCTAAAAAGTCTTTCATTTCTTTCGGTTTGATCAAATTTATCTCATCAACAGTTTCATTTTCCTGTTCTTCATATTCCTCATCAATAATATCCGCACAGATCTCTATACATTCATCACAAATATAAGCTCCGTTTGGCCCGGCTATTAGCTTTTTGACCTGGCTTTGAGCTTTATTGCAAAAAGAACAGCGGACATTCTCATCATTCTTTTTTCCTGCCATACTTTCACCTCATTTTCATGTATGTATTCATAATCCTAAAAACTTTATATTCCATTTTTAAGCGGAGAAAAAATGCCGCAAAACAGCAACCGCTTAAGCTCTTTTGCGACACCCTACTAACGGTTCGTTATTACATTATCAATTAACCCATATTTCAGGGATTCTTCAGCAGACATGAAATGGTCTCTTTCCGTATCGGCCTCAATTACATCTATAGGCTGACCTGTATTGACTGCTAAAATTTCATTTAATTTTTTTCTGGTCTTAAGGATATTATCCGCCACTATTTTAATATCCGTTGCCTGGCCCCTGGCACCGCCTGAAGGCTGATGAATCATGATTTCCGCATTGGGCAACGCCATTCTTTTCCCTTTTTTGCCTCCTGCCAATAAAAATGCGCCCATACTGGCTGCCAGTCCTATACAAATTGTGGAGACATCACATTTCACATACTGCATGGTATCATAAATTGCCATACCTGCTGTTACGGAGCCTCCCGGACTGTTGATATAAAGGTGGATATCCTTACCCGGATCCTCGGCTTCTAAAAATAATAATTGAGCTACAATCAAGCTGGCTGATGCATCGGTTACTTCTTCACCTAAAAAGATAACTCTATCCTTTAATAATCTGGAGAAAATATCATAAGATCTTTCACCCCTGCTGGTTTGCTCAATGACATAAGGTACTAAACTCATATTACATCCTCCCACTTTATACTATTTATAACTATTATCTTATTCATTTTCAACGGCTTTTTCAACAACAAATTTTACGGCTTCCTGAATGGCAATGTCAGCCATTATATTTTCTTTTTCATACTCACCGATATTTTCCTTTAATTTATCCAACTCCATATTATACATAGAAGCCATTTTTGTCAATTCTTCCTCAAATTGCTCCTCCGTAGCCTTAATGTCTTCTTCCTTCACAATGGCTTCCAGAACTAAACGTGATTGAATTCTCTTCACTGCCTGAGGTTTCATTTGCTCTAAGAGGGTATCCCTGTTTAATCCCGTATATTGAAAATATTGATCCAGGCTTAAGCCCTGCTGGCTGATACGATAGGCAAAATCTTCTGCCATTTGTTTCGCCTGGGTTTTAACCATGGCATCCGGGATTTCCATTTTGGCATCTTCTATAATAGCATCAATAACAGCATCCTCTTTTTTGGATTTTGCTTCCTTTTCTTTTCCTTTAAGAAGTTTATCCTTAACATCTGCTTTGTATTCATCCAGGGTATCGAATTCTGATACCTCCGTTGCAAATTCATCGTCCACTTCAGGAAGCTCTTTTTCTTTTATTTCCTTCACCTTCACTTTAAACATGGCCGGTTTTCCCGCCAATTCCTTAGCCTGATATTCTTCAGGGAAGGTAACATTTACTTCCGCTTCCTCACCGATATTTTTTCCAATTAATTGTTCTTCAAAGGTATCGATAAAGGAATGGGAACCGATCGTTAAGGAATAATCCTCGCCCTTGCCGCCTTCAAATGCTGCGCCGTCAACAAAGCCTTCGAAGTCGATCACAGTGATATCACCGTCCTGAACCGCTCTGTCGGATACCGAGATGGTTCTGGAATTCTGCTCACGCTCCTTGTCGATCTGAGCCATGATCTCATCCTCGGTAACTGTAGCTTCCTTCTTCTCTATCTTAATTCCCTTATAGGTTCCTAAGGTCACCTCAGGCTTTAATGCTACCTCCGCAGTGAAGATAAAGCTTTTTCCTTTTTCTATCTGAACCACATCGATCTCCGGTCTGGATACGATTTCAAGTCCGCTCTCTCCTGCTGCCTTTTCATATGCTCCCGGAATCAGCTCATTTGCCGCATCCTCGTAAAAAATACTTGCGCCATACATCTTCTCGATGAGAGCACGGGGAGCCTTACCGCTGCGAAAGCCCTGAACATTAATCTTGTTCTTGTTCTTTAAGTATGCTTTCTGTAAAGCAGCCTCAAATTCCTCAGCGGAAGCCTCTATTGTAAGCTTTGCCATATTTTTCTCTAATTTTTCTACCTGTAAACTCATTTTTTCCTCCAATTTCCTGGGATGTATCGCTACTCCCGTTAATATTTTTCGTACGTTACTTTTTGCTATTTATGTCCATTACATACGTCTACTCGCAAAAGTATATCTAACCTGCCTTTTTACAGACATTTTGACAATAGTATATTATAACATATGAATTCTGTAAATACTATATTTAATTTAAATTACATACCTAATTAAAGCGACTAGGCCAGGTATCCTTGAGATTTCATGGCTTCAACAACAATATCCGCCTTAGTAGCGCAGATCTCTTCTGTTGCAGCTTCCACCATAACACGGATCAAAGGCTCTGTTCCGCTCTCGCGAA